>JAAFJT010000021.1 GCA_013298955.1 Chitinophagales bacterium | reverse complement strand
TACACCGTTTCCAATGCCTGTGGAGGGGTGAACAAACCAAAAGTCGAAAGACCGAGGACTCCGATGAAGCAGGAAACAAACAGCGGATTTGCCAATGTGTAAGTTTGTGTAAGTTTTGTATAACGGCAATCTTGTTTTCAATATTTTGCCTTAAAAAGAGATTCGATTGCCCTATGTGTCCTATATCATCCTATGTGAACTATGTGTTTTACATTTTTTTCTTAATTTTTTACAAAATAATGCTTTATTTACAAATAATTGTCGTTTTTTTGAGTTTCAAAAGCAACAATCGCCTGTTATAACGGCGTGATTGCCTTTATTAGCACCTTTAAAAATTCAAAATCCAATCATTTCACCAAAAAAATGACTACATCCTTGAATATTCCGTTGAGCGCGGAAGTCAAATCAGCGATTCAAGCGGCGCAAAGACAGGCGCGGGCGCATCATCAAGCCAGTTTCGGCGCGGGACATTTGTTATGGGGATTGCTCCACAGCGATTCGACGGATTGTACCGTCATCCCTTTTTTGCAAGAAATGGGGCAAAATGTCCATAAATTGACCGCTTGGGCGGAACAACGCGTTGAAAATGCGCCAAAATCGGCTCGTTCCGTCGAAAATCCGCCTGCGGAGGAACGCGCTAATCAAGTTTTACAAGAAGCCGTGCGCCTCCGAATGCAGCGCGGCGAACCACAAGTAAACGCTTTGACGGTTTTAGAAGCCTTGTGTACGCCTCATGTTGGGTTTACGGCGGAGCAATTGCGGCGTTTTCCACTGGCTTTGTACCAAATCCAAGAAGTCAGGGCGCGTTTTCCAACCGCCTCTGAAAGCGTTCAGGAACTCAACAATGATGCTATAAGCAAAACAAATGGTCATTTTAAAAAATTAAATTCTAATAATGGCGCAAACAACCCTACAAAATTTGTCGCTTTGGAGAAATATTGTGAAGATATCACGGCGCGAGCGCGGCAAGGGAAAATTGACCCTGTGATTGGGCGCGAAAAAGAATTAAAACAATTGCAAGAAATTTTAGGGAAACGATTGTCTCCCAATGTGTTGTTGACGGGCGAACCGGGTGTTGGGAAGACGGCAGTGGTGGGTGGTTTGGCGTTGGAATTGTTGGCGGGCAAGGTTTCGGAACGATTGCGTGATGCGTCGATTTTTGAATTGGATGTCAGTGGACGACTCGTTGCGGGCGCGTACAAGGGCGAAGTCGAAGAACGGTTGAAGGCGGTTTTGCAAGATATTAAAAATCATGGTAAAGCGATTTTGTTTATTGACGAAATTCATACGCTGCTTGACCCGCAAGGTTCGGTCGGTTCGGGCGCGGTCAATTTGTTGAAACCAGAGTTGGCAAGAGGTGAATTGACCGTCATCGGCGCGACAACCGAAGCCGAATATCGACAGTTTTTTGAAACAGACCCTGCTTTTAAACGCCGTTTTACGTTGTTGAACATTGCGGAACCGTCAGAAAGTGTTGCGGTGGAGATGTTGCAAGGTTTGGTGGGGCGTTATGAGGCGTTTCATCAAGTCAAATTGGCGGAGGAAGCCATGCCGTTATCGGTTCAATTGGCGAAACGCTATTTGGGCGATAAAAAATTGCCTTCGGCGGCTTTGGAAGTAATGGATGTGACGATGGCGGCGGTCGCGGTGATGAATCAGACGAATCAAGGTGCGTTGGCAGAAATGACCGAAAAATTTCAGAAAATGCAGCCTGTTGAGGGCAAATTGGCAGGTTTGCAACTTCAAAAATTGGAAAATGAGTTGCAAAATCGGCTTTCGCACTTGTTGACACAGCGTTTGGAAGGCGAAACGGATGATTTTGAAACTAAATTATCCAAATTAAAATCATGGACGCTCGAACCGAAAACAGTGGTTACGGCGGAAGATATTGCGGCAACGATTGCGTACATGACGGGGATTCCAATGGGGAAAATCCAAGCAGAGGAGCAAAAACGGCTTTTGCAAATGGAAAAATTGTTGGAAAAACGGGTGATTGGTCAAGAACATGCGTTGAAAACGGTGGCTGCTGCTTTGCGGCGGTCTCGGGCGGGGCTGCGAGAGGGCAATAAACCTGCGGCAGCGTTTTTCTTTTTAGGTCCGACCGGGACGGGCAAAACGGAATTGACCAAAGCGATTGCCGAATTGTTGTTCAATGACCCGAATGCGTTGATTCGGTTTGACATGTCGGAATTTAAGGAGGAACATTCTGCGGCGTTATTATATGGTTCGCCGCCGGGATATGTTGGTTATAAAGAGGGTGGACTTTTGGTTAATAAAATTCGCCAAAAACCGTATTCCGTAGTGCTTTTTGATGAAGTGGAAAAAGCGCATAAAAGTGTTTATGACGTGTTTTTGCAAATCTTGGATGAAGGCATGGTGCATGATAAACAAGGCAAAAAAGGCGATTTTACCAAAGCCATTGTGATTTTTACGTCGAATATTGGCAGTGAATGGATTGTTAAGCAGTTTGAAGCGGGCAAAACGCCTTCGCGGGACGCGTTGCGCGGCATCATGTCGGATGCGCGAATGCCTGATGGTTCAAAGGCTTTTCGACCTGAAATGTTGGGGCGCGGGATGCACTTAACGCCGTTTGCGCCGATTACAGAGGGGGTTGCGGGGCAGATTTTGGATATTCACTTGCGTAATTTTGCTAAATTGTTGAAACAACAAGAAATCACTTTTGAATATTCCGAAAACGTCCGAAAAACGTTGACCGAATCGGGATTTTCACCTGCATATGGCGCACGCCCCTTGAAAGATACGATTGAAGAACGGATTGCAACGCCGCTTTCGGATAAAATCATCGGCGGTGAAGTGACAAAAGGCTGCAAAATATGGGTCGATTGGGATGAAACTGCGCAACATTTGATTTGGAATATCGAATCCAGCTTGACGAAATTGTGATAAGTTGGAACGAAGATTTTTACAGATTGGGTACAGCTTTTTTTGACAAAAAAATCCATACCCAATCTACAAAAATTCATCTATCTATTAATAACACACCGTTTACATCGGTTTCTGCACGTTTGGCACCACTTCGACCCACATACCGGGTTGTCGCGCCGCAATCGTATTGTCATACATCGCTTCACACGCCGTTGTTGGCAAATAATATTTGCCCAAATACGCCGCATTCAACTGGACTCGATACGTATGCGATTTGCCCGCCGCGATGTCGAAATACGATAACACGCGGTCATCCCGCAGGTCTTGATACTCTGGAATTGCGGTATTTGTGTAAGTCGTCAATCGATCCATCCGCGCATTGTGGATTTCCCAACCCGATGGAAACACTTGCGTCAATGCCATTTCTTTATATCCTTTGCCCAATAATCCGGGATTCGTCACCGTTACTTCGGCAATGAAATCCGTTCCTTGTGGAATGGATGCAGGATTTAAAACACTGCCTTTCAACGTTTTATACACAACTTTTAATTTTAAATTATTTGCTGCAACCGTTTGGTCTCCTGTTGCAGGTTGTCCGCGCTGTACAACGCGTACGAATAATTGACCTTTGCCCGTATTTTTTAAACCGACTTTATGACTGCCATCCGCAGGCAATTTGACTTGCATCACCGCATTTTTAGGCGATGAACTGCCTGTTTTGCCGTCAATATCGTAATTGAACGAGAAGCCGCCTGTACTCGCATTGCCGACAAATTTCGATGCCGCCAACAAACCATACGCTGTCGCCTGTGTCGAATACCAATCGCCCGAACTCAACCCGCGACTCACCGTTTGCAACATAGATAATGCCTTATTTTGCTCGCCCATCAACGTCAAGGTTTCTAAAATCATCGCTTGGTCGCGCAAATCAGAACCATACGTATAAGACATTTCTCTATATTTTCGTACTTCTGTACTCGCAGTGGAAACGATTTCTTTCGCCACTTCTGCTTTTCCAATCAAAGCATAAGCCGCCGCCAAACGCCATTTGGCAGCATTCGTCAAACCTTTGCGTTCGCGCAAAGCGTTCATCGAACCAATTTCTGCCTGTTTTGCCGCCGCTAACGTGTATAAACGATAGGTTTGATTCAATTCCGCACTTTCATTCGACCAAAATTCACCATTATCAGGCGTATTTGGTTTGTTGACAGGCGGTGACCATTTACGCGCCATGCGTTGCTGATGCGTAATCCACCGTTCCAAAACGGTCGGCGGCAACGCGTAACCTGCATTTTTAGCTTCCAATAAAAAATGACCTACATAATTGGTTGCCCAAGTATCCACATTTTCATCGCCTGGCCAGTAGCCAAAACCACCATCGGTATGTTGAAATTGTTTCAATTTTTCAATGGCTGCTTTGATGTTATTAGCGGCTTGTTTCTTTTGTTCTTCGTTGAGGTTCAACACTTTATCCGCAAAAATTTGTGGAAATGCTGCCGAAGTCGTCTGCTCCACACAACCATGCGGATATTGCAATAAATACGTCAATCGCCGCGACATATCAATCGGTGGATAATTGCTGACTTCCAAAGTCGCCTCATTCGACCCCGCCGTACCGAGTGCATTGTAAGGCAATTCCCACGATTGACCCGCAGGAACCACCGTTTCTTTCACGTCCGCAATCATTGGGTTCGGATTGCGAATTTCCATTTCAATCTCCTCTGTTGCTGATTCGCCATTGCCAGAAGCCGTGATTTTGAATTTGGCAATCCCCACTTTTTCATTGACTTTGAAATCAAACGCAACAATTTCATCGCCAGAACGAGCAAAATTGATACTTTTGGTCGTTTCGCCGCCCCAAGTGACGCGCCCAGTCGTTTCTTCGACCTTCACCGTTACGTTTTTCACTTTGTCTTCCATCGCAAAAACATTGACAGGCAATTTCAATTGCTCGCCCGGACCCAAAACACGCGGCAAAGTTGCCAAAATCATCAACGGTTTTTTCACCGCCATCGTTTTTTCACTCGAACCATACGCGCCCGCGCCATTGCTCGCAACCACCATCGCCCGAACCGAACCCACATAATTCGGAATCGTCACAGTATGTTTTTTCGTACCACCATCGGAATAAAACGGACCCAAATTCATCACCACTGGTTTGAACCGATTCGCTTTTTGCGCGTTTTTAGGTTTGGCAAAACCATCCCCACCGATATTCAAAATTCTTTCCATTTGTCCACCTTGCGCACCCAACACTTGGTCGTATAAATCAAAGGTTTGAACGCCCAAAGCCTCCCGCGCATAAAACACATCCCAAGGATTCGGCGTTTTAAAACGCGTCAAATCCAACAAACCATCATCCACAATCGCAATCGTATAAGCCATGCCTTTGCCCGACTTTTCGCTGACTTCAATCGTCACTTTTTCTTCGGGTTTCAACACATCAGGACATTTTACAATGGGTTCTAACCGTGTTTTGGGGTCTTCTATATGTAACGGTTCTACGCCATACATCCGAATCGGCAAATCATTTTTCACCTGATTGTGCGGTTGCACCACCGTGATAAACGCGTAGGCAGTCGGAGCCATTTCAGGAGTTGCCTTCATGGAATATTTGGTCATGCCGCCGCTTTTGACCGAAACCCATTCAGAACTCAATACTTTTGAACCATTTTCAATCGAAACCAATACTTTTCCTGCTTCTGCGGTCGGAATATTCAACTCAATCGACTCCCCAACTTTAAAATTAGGTTTGTTGACTGAAAAATTCAACATCGCCGCCGCATTCCTGCTTTGGTCACTATTTTCCTCATCGTCATCCCAAGGATAACCCGCGTAAAAAAAGTCGCCCGTCGAGTGACCACTGACCGCATCCGTCACAAAAACCATATATCGCCCCCAATCTTTTGGAGTCGTCGGAATCGTGGCAACACCCTTATCATCCGTGCGCAAGGTCTCATGTTGCAAGATTTTTTTCACCGTTCCAGAACTGAAATCGGATTGGTCATCACTGCCATTTTCCCACCACCACCGCCAATCGACGCGGTAAATATTCACATCCAAACTCCGATTGGGCATCGGTGCGCCATTTTTATCGACGCAAACCATTTGAACATTAGCCGTTTTATTTAAATCAAAACGCTTTTCACCATATTTGTTTTTGGGGATTTTAATGCCCGCATACGCTTGAAATGGCGAATAATCCACCACAAAATAGTCGGAACTAAAATCGCCACCCGCTTCAAATGCCCGAATTTTAAAACCCGCTTTCATCTTTCCGGGAGCCGTAGTTGCTTTTGGCAACGCACCTGTGACGGTTGCCAAGCCATTTTCATTGACCGCCGCATCGAACACCACTTGTGGTTCTGCTTTGTAACTCCTTGTTGGAGCGTCAAATACATATTCTTTAAATTTATCAAACTTCGTTGGAACGGAATTTAAAACCACTTCCACTTTTGCTTTCAAATTTTTGGCAACCGCCCCATGCAACCAATTCAATTGCAACGTACCATTCAATTTTTCATCGCCTGCGGCAATTTCTTTTTTGCCAAAATCCAAATTGATTTTCAACCGATTGGGTTTAACCGTTTCAATTTTAACAGGTTGTGAAAACGTCGCACCGCCGACTTTGACATCCGCCCGCCAAGTGCCTGTGGGCGCGTCGGTGCGCGTTGCAAAATGCAATGGATAAATATTTTTAATATTTTGAATCGCCGTAGAACGATGTTGCAAAATGCCTTTTGAATCATACAATTCGAGTTGAATCGGATAATTTTCAGGCAATTTAGCATTTTTATCTTCCAACACAAAATTCAAAAACAGGGAATCGCCCGGTCTCCAAACGCCTCTTTCCCCATACAAATAACCTTTCAAACCTTTCTGCGCTTTATCGCCCGAAACATCGAAACGACTGAGGTTCAAAGAGTTAGCATCTGAAATCGGCAAATAACCTTGTTGGTCTCCCGAGTGCGCAAGGATGATGTACGGCTTGCCTTTGACCTCAACTTTTGCCGTTCCATTGCCATCCGTAGCCGCCGTAGCCAACAATTGGTTTTGACCATCAATAAAATCTAATTTAACATCTTTTTTAGGTTCGGTCGTCAATAAATCTGAAACGACTACGAAAGTCGAACCGTCCGTGCCGCGTTTGGCAATGATACCGAGATTAGAAGCAATCACATTGCGGCTGATGAAGCGATGACCGCCATAAATATCGTAATTTTGCTGACAAGCATTTTTATCATTTTCATCGGATGCTTCTCCGTAATAATCCATAATCGACCGAAAACCTTCGCCTTCTGGATCCACATCGTTATTGATTGCCATGCCTGCATTGGCATCTTTGCCCGCATTGCAAGGCATATTCGTATCACTCGCCTTGAAACCAATCCGCACTTGATAAATCGCTTGCGGGTCTGCCTTAATCAACTTGGACAAATCGACCGCATAACGCGTCCATTTATCCGACTTTGCGCTCGGGCTGAGTTCGGTTAACGGAATCCTTTTTTGCAAAATCACCCGTCCGACATGTTCCAACGAATAGCGTCCGCCTGTCAAATCATTGGTTTGTAAAAATTGTAAAACATTGTTATTGAATATTTTAAAGATTTCAACATGTACCGCTTTCAAATTAATAGCTTCAAATGGGAATTGCAAACCATCATTGTTCGGCATGATAACGCCGCGCCCTAAAACCCGCAATTTCGGATTATCTTGGTCAAATTCTAACGACCAAGGTTTGGCATCAGCCAACGTCTTATTCGCATTACTTTTAATACCAGTGGCAATATTCAACACCGCTTTGCCCGATTTTTTCACGGTCGGATACAAATTAATGCTATTTCCGTCCGCGCTGAATCGCATTTCCGTCCCTGTTTCACCGTTGAACGTGATGAGTCCTTTGTAATCTTGGGTCGTTTGCACAGGGTCGCTGAACCGAATTTGCACATATTGCTCCGCGTCATGCTTCACTTTCGCGGAAGTCACTTTGAAAGTCCCCAATTTCGGCACTTCCACCGTTTCGTTCCCACTGATGCCCACACCGATACTTTTGCCTTGCCAAGCCAGTTTCACTGCACCATCTGAATTAGTCCGTTGCACGCCTTTGGCGATGAACCGATGTTGCGTTTCACTATGTAACCAATTGATAGTCAATGATTTGCCATTTTGTTCTGCGGTCAAAATCTTTTCCAACGCCTTGTTGTCGGTCGGGTCGGAGGTGATAATCGTACCAGCGAGTTGTTGCACCGCCATATCATTGGCATTTTCGGGTTCGATGCCATCCACCTCTACGTCGAAATGTAAACTTCTTGTTTTGAAATCAAATTCAAAAGATGCTGCATCCGCAGGCACATTTTTAAACAATTTGTCTAATTGAACATTTGCCAAATACGAACCATTGGATTCAAACGATTTGGCAGGCACAAACCGAATCGTGCGGTCGTCTTCCCAAATCGCATTGCCGTCCATCGACGGTTTCAAGACTAAAACGCCTTTATCGACGGGCGTACCGACCTTATCCGTTGCCACAAGCGGACTCGTGAAGCGCACCCGAATCGGCGTTTCCTTAGAAACAGAACCTGCGGTGTACGCATACACGTAATTGGCTTGCGCCGCAGTCATCTTTTTGGCAACTAATTGTTGGCGTTTGCAAGCCCCCGTTTGTAAAACGAGCGTCGCAGCAACCGCCGAAATCGCCAAAAAACGAGCGAGTGAATTAAAAACGGGCTTAAAAAACAGAATTGTTTTCATTGTCATCGTGACAGGAGTTGGATTTAAAAATTAAGGACAGATTAAACGATGTTGGTGATGCTCATTTAGAGTACATGGCTTTTTGGAATTTCCCCCAAAGTCGCCTACAAAGTTAATAAAAAATTAAACCAATTTGCTTGTTTTTTGGAAATTATTTATACTTTAATAACCCATCTCTATTTAAAAACGTTCCTAATATTTTTATTTTTTAAACAAATTAAAAATAGGGATGGAAACCAATGTTAAGATATGCCTTGCGCCACTCCCCTTCGGAGTAGATTATCAGTTACGAGCCATCAAATGAGTATTTTAAATATCAATATCTACTGGGCAGCCCCTAAAAGGCTTGAGACGACTTTGATTCTAATGATTTGATTATCAATAATTTATAAAAACGGTTTTCTTTTTGCTAATGCAGAAAGAAAACCGTTTATGTGTGTAAACACAATCCCTTTGCAACTAAGCACTTGCAACTGCCATCAATTGAGATTCTGCTGCCACTTGCCTCCGCGTTTTATGGAGCAAGCTCGCTTGCAAAGCCTCAAAACGATAACCTTTTCTCGAAAAATGCTCCAAAACACGCGGCAAAGCATACAACATGCGCTCCGCCGCCTTCACACTGTCATGAAAAACAACAATAGAACCACGTTCTGCTGCAGTCAATACATTTTTCAAACAGGTTTCTTTAGAAATCGCTGTATCAAAATCACCACTCAATACATCCCACATCACTACTTGATAGTGACGGGTCAAAAACTGCGCTTGCTTGGGTTTCAACCTGCCATAAGGCGGTCGAAAAAGCGATGAACTCACCAAATTTGCCGCATGACGGACATCATGGTAATATTCAATATTTTCAGTATTCCAACCACTCAAATGGTGGCTCGTGTGACTGCCTACCGTGTGACCCTGAGCGCGGACTTGCGCCAAAATCTCAGGATATTTTTCCACATTGTCGCCTACACAAAAAAAAGTAGCTTTTGCTTGAAATTGTTTTAAAATTGTCAATACCGCAGGCGTAACTTCGGGTATTGGTCCGTCATCGAAAGTCAAATATAGCACTTTATCTGATGTTGGCACATTCCAATTAAAATTGGGAAATAAATTTTGAATAACGTCGGGCGTTCTAATGAGATACATGGCTGCTCGGTTGGGTTGGGTGATTAAAAATAATTGTTTATTGGGTGGTTTTCGAGGGTCAGGAACGCAGCTATAGCGATTAGGAATATCTGTAAGATTCGTTCCTTGCGAAAGAAACGTTTTAAACGGTCGTTTCGCTGTGTCTATTGTCACAAAAACGGAGTATAAAAATTTGTTTGGTTCAAATAAAAGCACATTTTGTGACATTCTTGCCAAAAATCATAAAATAATCTATCTTTGCGTTCCGATTTAAAGTGCAAATGAGCGTATCAAAAAATTATTAACATAGCCAAATAAAATCATGTCAAGCGTTGCAGCAGAATCCGCTATTGTTTTCCACCGAGAAAACTTAACAGATGATATTTTAATGGATTTATATTCAAAACTTTTGTATCCGCGCCTCATTGAGGATAAATTGTTGATTTTGCTGCGGCAAGGCAGGGTCGGCAAATGGTTTTCAGGCGTAGGACAAGAGGCGATTTCGGTCGGTTGCGCGGCGGCATTGCAATCCGATGAATTTATTTTTACGATGCACCGAAATTTAGGTGTTTTCACCACGCGGGAAGTCCCGTTAGAACAATTAGTGGCGCAATGGCAAGGCAAAGCGGACGGTTTTACGAAAGGGCGAGACCGTTCTTTTCATTTTGGGACGATGGAACACCATATTGTGGGGATGATTTCGCATCTTGGTCCGCAATTATCTTTGGCGGCGGGTGTTGCATTGGCACATAAAATTCGGCGAGAAGGCAAAGTTGCCTTAGCGTTTACGGGCGAAGGAGGGACGAGTCAAGGCGAGTTTCATGAGGCTTTGAATACGGCGGCGGTTTGGAATTTGCCTGTGATTTTTGTGATTGAAAACAATGCGTACGCGCTTTCTACGCCGACTCAGGAGCAATATGCCTGTCGTTCTTTGGCGGATAGGGGACTCGGCTACGGGATGAAATCGTTGAGTATTGACGGTAATAATATTTTAGAAGTTTATAATACGATTACGCAATTAGCGGCGGATATGCGCGTGATGCCGCACCCTGTTTTATTGGAATGTCGCACGTTTCGAGTGCGCGGGCATGAGGAAGCATCGGGTACGAAATATGTGCCTTCGGATTTGGCGAAAGCATGGGCAGAGAAAGACCCTTTAGATACGTATGAGCAATTTTTATTGAATGAACGGATTCTAACACCAACGTTGATAGAAGATTTAAAAACGGCTAATCGTTTGAAAATCAATGATATCGTCGAAAAAATCTGGACAAAACCAGCTGTCGAATCATCTGTTTCAGCAGAACTTTCGGATGTGTATGCGCCCTATCAACCGACTGAAATCGTGTTGGAAGCGGACGCGCCTAAGACGAATCGGCGTTTTATTGATGCCATTTCGGACGGATTGCGGCAAGCGATGGAGCGACATCCCGAACTGATTTTAATGGGTCAAGACATTGCAGAATATGGCGGTGTTTTCAAAATCACGGATGGTTTAGTGCGCATTTTTGGGCGGGAACGCGTGCGCAACACGCCCCTTTGCGAAAGCGCGATTGTCGGAATTGGGTTGGGATTGAGTTTAAAAGGCATGAAAGCGATGATTGAAATGCAATTTGCCGATTTTGTGACCTGTGGTTTCAATCAAATTGTAAATAATTTGGCAAAACTACACTATCGTTGGGGGCAAAATGCGGATGTCGTGATTCGCATGCCGACAGGGGGCGGTGTAGGGGCGGGACCGTTTCATTCTCAAACCAATGAAGCATGGTTTACGCATACGCCCGGTTTGAAAATTGTCTATCCTTCCAATCCCTATGATGCCAAAGGATTGTTGTTAGCGGCTTTGGAAGACCCGAATCCTGTGTTGTTTTTTGAACACAAAATGTTGTATCGTTCCCTATCGGCGGAGATTCCAGACGATTATTATACCGTTCCGATTGGCAAAGCAGCTATCTCGCGGTCGGGTAAAGAGATGAGTATTTTAACTTATGGCGCAGGGGTGCATTGGGCGATAAAAGCCGCCGAAAGTTTGGATATTGATGCAGAAATAGTAGATTTGCGTTCTCTTTTGCCATTAGACTACGAAATGATTCAAAAAACCGTGCAAAAAACAAATAAAGTTTTGATTTTGCATGAAGATACTTTATTTGGCGGCATCGGGGGCGAACTTTCGGCATGGATTTCCGAGCATTTATTTGAATATTTGGATGCGCCCATTTTGCGGGTTGCGTCTTTGGATACGCCAGTGCCTTTTGCGGCGAATTTAGAGCAACTTTTTTTGCCCGAAGCGCGGTTGAAAATAGCAATGGAAAAATTAAAACGTTATTAAATGGATTATCAAATGTTTGGAGGGTTTAAAACCCTCCAAATGTTGTCGCAATTTATTTTTACTTAACCCTTTTTTAAATTTATAACAAGATGAATCTTAAAGAATTCACAGCAGTATCAGGTTTGCCGGGCATTTACAAATTGCTCAATGTTCGGGGAGATGGCATTATTATCGAAGATTACGATACCCAAAAACGGCAATTTGTGGCAACGCGCAAACATCAATATTCTCCGTTACAAACGATTTCTGTTTATACGAATGATGGTTCAAGTGCGCCTTTGAGCAACCTTTTTGACAGCATGTTGACGCAATTAGAAGCGCATCCTGTCCCTTCTGAAAAGGCAGATTCTAAAACATTGCGCACTTATTTCACCGCTATCATGCCCAATCACGATGAAGGGCGCGTTCATATAAGTGATATTAAAAAAGCATTGAAATGGTTTAATTTTTTAAATAATCGTCAATTATTGGCACTCGACCCGCCAACGATAGATGCGTTGCCTGAAACGGAAAAAGCAACCGAAGCGGTAGCAAGTATTTAATTTTTTTTGAATCAAGTATTATTTGCATTTACAAAAAATTGATTGTCAAGGTATTATGACGTTTGGAGGGTTTCAAACCCTCCAAACGTTGTTGTGTATTTCAATAGATTTAATTCTTGATTCAAAAATACATATTATATTTTGCTTTTTCTTAACAATGTTTGCAGGTCAAAAGAGGTATCTATCTATGTTTTTTCCGTCAGAAAAAAGAGCAAAAGAAGCCTGCCAATCCAGCTGAAATGCACTTTTTTTTAACAGAACTTTACGGTCTTCACAATACTAAAAATCCAATATAAATGGTTATATCCGTACAAAAAAATGTTAATTATGAATGTGAAAAAGTTTATTTTTGCCTTAAGCATATCGCTTTGTACCCTTTCTGAATCTTCCAATGCTACGCCCGCACCTGTTCTGGATACGTTACCGCGCGTTTTTTTGCTCGGTGTTTATGACGGCGGTGATTTTGAACAGTTGAAGGAGCAATACAGTATGAGTTTGGTGCAAGCCTGCCATTCTGACATGGAAACGGCGTATTACAGTTGGATCCACATGCTCAAACACTTAGAAAGTTATGGAAAAACCCAAAATTTTGATTTAGATGGGGTTAAAATCTGGTTGTACGCGTTTTGGAACAAAGACGGTTCGATACAACATTTAGCTTTTTATTTAAAACAAAACTCGCGCAATATTGATAAAACGGCTTTTGCGACCTTCTTAGAAGGTTTTTGTAGCCAATATAAATCGCCGATTAAGGCAGAAAAGAATTTCTCCAATTACAGTTCTGCGAGTTTTCCAGTAATGATTGAGAAAAAAGATTAATAGCTTATTTTAATATCGCTAACGTCGGCAAGGTTTGAAACCTTGCCAACGTTTATAACGTTTATACGAGTTTTGCGTTTAATTCAGTTCAAAATTATCACACTATGACAAAACGATTTGCTTTTCTTCAAGATTTTTGGGCAGCGATTTTATCCATTATCTACCCGCGCCTGTGTTTGGCGTGTGACGCGCCTTTGGGTAAGGCAGAAAACCACCTTTGTCTGCCTTGCCAAGCCGATTTGCCCGAAACCAGTTTTCATTTAACACCTTGTAACAATACATTTGTGGAACGTTTTTACAGGCGTGTCCCCATTCAATCGGCGGCAGCTTATTATTGGTTTGCGCAGCAGAGTCGCATTCAACAAATCATTCACCAAATAAAATATCATAATCAACCTGATGCAGCCACAGAAATTGGGCGCATGTATGGTTACGCATTGAGTCGAACCAAGCCTTTTTCAGAAGCCGATTATTTGATACCTGTGCCGATGCATCCGCAAAAAGAACATGCACGCGGTTACAATCAAGCAACAGTTTTTGCACAAGGTTTATCCGAATCCATGAACATTCCATTGATAACCAATAATTTATACAAAACAAAAATGACTCAATCCCAAACAAAAATGTCAAAACAACAACGTTTGGAAAACACCGAAGGCGTTTTTGCCTTACGACATCCGATGGCTTTGCGTGGTAAAAAAATCATTATCGCGGATGATGTGATGACTTCGGGCGCGACATTGGAATCCTGTTGTAAAGCGATTTTGGCTGAATTGCCAGATGCCGAAATCCATTTAGTGACGATTGCATTTACAGAACACTAAATGACTCATGTTACGCAGTCGTTTTTAAAGCCAAAATAGGGTAAAAGGTGTATGTTTCGGAAACCTTCAAGGTTTCAGAAACATACGCTTTTTGAATCAAGTTTCGGAAAATTTCTAATTTTCCGAAACTTGGGGCGCGACTTCGATAAAAAAATTACGCCTAAATTTCGGAAAATTGGAAATTTTCCGAAACTTATTCAAAGAACATCCTGTTTTGGATAAACCAAACCAATTTTTTCTCGAATTTTATACAAAGTCTCCGCTAAACGCACGCTTTTTTCCAAAGGCATCAAAGGCGATTCTAACAGTTTTTTTCTCAAACAACGATTGACTTCCTCAATTTCAAATTGATAACCATTTCCTTGATAGGGCATTGAAAATTCTTTCACAGGTTTTCCCTGCACATGGAGCGAAATTTTCTCTGGATGATGGAAACGCGGATGAATATGAATCGTGCCTTGCTCTCCATAAATATACGCCTCTGTATTGGTCAGACTGGTAAACGTACTATGTAACATGGATAATGCCCCTTTTTCATGTTTGAATAAAATCGCACAAGTCGTATCTACCGCCGTTGGCGAAAATTGCGCAAAGGCTTGAATATCAATGGGTTGACCAAAAATTTCTAATGCCAAAAAAACGGGATAAATCCCAATATCCAACAAAGAACCACCACCCAAATCTTTATTAAACGCTCGCCCATCTACATTATAAGGCGCGGCAAAACCAAAATCGGCTTTGATACTCAACGGTTTACCAATAACGCCTGATGCTAATAAACTCATGGATTTTTTGAACGCAGGTATAAATTGAGTCCACATCGCTTCCATTAAAAACGTATGATTCAAAGTGGCAGTTGTGACCATTTTATGGACTTCCTGCGGGTTCATTCCTGCTGGTTTTTCACATAAAACAGGGATTTTGCGTTCCAAACACATTAAAGTATTTTCACAATGAAGCGTATGCGGTGTTGCAATATAAACCACATCCAAATCGGGACATTCTAAAAGGGCTTGATAAGAATCAAACGCATGCGGCACATTAAATTGTTGTGCAAACGCCGTACTGCGCTCCCTCGAAGTGGAAGCCACTGCATGCAATCGTGCATCTGGTACAATTTGCAAATCGGCAGCAAATTTGCGAGCAATTTTGCCCAAGCCGATAATGCCCCAATTCATTTTTCTTTGAATCCCCATAATCAATGATTTTATTTGGCGCGAAAATAGTTTCGGGCAGTTTGAAAGTAGATGATACATTGGTTCTGCCCAAAAAGAGGGGAATAAGGTTGTAAGTGTTTTGTTTTTAAAATTTTGCTTCGCAAAATTTTAAAAACAAAACACTTACAACCTTGAAAAAACATTTTGCCACTGTATGCGGCATTACCGCACAACTTGGGTTACTTATATAGGAATAGCAAAATGCACCTTCATTCCGAATGCTAAAAACCTTAATTCATATCCCACCAAACCCGTGCATTGCGCGAATCGGTACCCAAGCGAGCCACTGCCGCAGCCCGACTTGCAGCATTCACACCTTGCTCATCGGTCGGATACGTCACGCGTTTTGGAACCAGTGTCGCAGGCGAAGCCGCAGGCCCCACTAATACACCAAAATCCAATCGACGATATTCACACCAGCCTTGAATGCCTTGCATGTATAAACCAAGCCATTTTTGGAAGCCAATCGTTTTTTTCCAAGACGAAGAAGCGGTTGCATAAGCCACTTTCGGACTTGCCAAATACGTATCTGCATCGGTTGCCGAAACGCCCCAATAAGACATAGACGCTTTTACACCTTTATTATACCAATCTTCGGCAGTGCTGCTCAACGTCACACCGCGCTCTTTCGCTTCCGCTAAGGCAAAACAAAGTTCGGCATAATCCATGAAAACACCGGGAGCCGTCGCAGCTAATACTTTCGCACTCGGCTGAGAAATCGTATTGGCATCTTCTGCCGTTGCATTGGCATTCGACAAACCATATCGCTTCCCTACAAACGTACCGCCCGATACCGTCGGCGCAGCATAAGAAGACAAACGCGGATCTGACAAATTTTTCATCGTATCCACAACGGTTTTAGAAACGGCAAAATCCGCCCGCGTTTTGCGGTCTTCGTTTAACGGATTATTATTTGGTACACCGCCCAAATAACCAAATAATGCGTTGTCTGCATTGCCTGTGAAAACACCACTGGTCACTGCCTCTTCGATAGCTGTTTTAGCCACCGCCGCATTGCGGTCAGACATGCGTGTTGCAACTCGAACGCGAAGGCTATTCGCAAATTTTTTCCATTTGGCAATATCACCATTGAAAATCGCATCGCCTTTGATAGCTCCTTTCGTCGCATCCATTTGGGCTGCGGCTTCTTTGAGTTCTTTCAACAAATCGGTGTAAATCGATTCTTGAGTATCGTATGCAGGAAATGCTTTATCTGTAAAGGCTTGTGAATACGGAATATCACCCCAAAAATCAGTCATCACTTGAAAGCCCCATGCTTTCAAAGTACGTGCGACTGCTATCTGATTTTGAACATCTCCAGAAAGAGCAGCCTCCGCAGGAGTGGCTTTACAGAGGTCAATGATTTGTTGCAAACCTTGCAATCCACCGCCCGCCGTAGCAGTGCCTGTGTAAAAATCTGCCCACATCGAATTGATAACGCCTGCCCGCCAAGCATAACGGCTCTCTTCCGCATAGGCATTTTGCGCCCAATATTGCGAAAGCATCATGCCCATAGTGCCATTATTCCATCGATCCCAATTTTTATCCATGAGGACTTTTTCCGCACCCGTCAATAAAAACGCGGTAGGTACTTTACTTGGGTCATTCGGATTGACATTATATTCGCTCAAATCCGTCTTGCAACCTGCCATTAAAACGGCACCAATGGCAAACGCTTTATAAGTTAATTTCATACGATTCTATTTTAAAAAGTTTTTTGATTAAAATTTAATGCCTACATTGAAACCAATCGTGCGCGTCGAAGGTAATTGTGCGCCTTCAAGTCCTTGAATATTGCCAGAGCTAATCGCTTGGTCAGGGTCAAGATGAGGCGTGTTTTTATGCAAAATGGCTACATTCCGACCTACTAAGGCTACATTTACGCCTTTTACTTTCGCTCTTGACAACCAACGGGCTGGCAAATCATAGCCGATACGCACCTCTCTCAATTTTACAAAACTCGCATCAAAAACGCCCAATGAGTGCACTGCATACCCGCCATTGTCTTGGAAATAAGCAATCGCATCAATTTTTTTATCGTTGGCTACACCCGAAGAAACAGGTACACCATTTTCTAAAACCAAGGCTCCTGCTGCATCTACTTTTGCTTTCATACCCGATAATGCTTTACCATTTTCCCGAATATCGCCTTCTGCTGTTTCCGCCAACAAACCTGAATATTTGCCAAACATGTCTGTCGTTGAAAATAACGAACCACCCATTTTCATATCAATTAAAAAACCTAATTGAAATCCTTTGTAAGAGAAACTATTATTGATACCACCTGTCCATTTAGGTTGAATAGAACCTAAGGTACGTAAAGTCGGATCTACCATATAATTACCACTTGCATCGACCAACAAATTGCCACTCGCATCTCTATAACCATCGCGTCCGCGAATCGTACCAAAAGGTTCGCCAACTGTCGCATTCAACGAAACCGCAAAAGGCGCATTCGCAACCCGATAATTCGTAATCGTATCGCCATTCGATTGCAATAATTCAAGTACTTTGTTCGTATTTTTCGACCAGTTCACCGTTACATCCCAAGTAAAATTTTGGGTTTTCACAGGCGTTAAACCCAATAACAATTCAGCACCTTGATTTTGCAAGCGTCCTGCATTGATATATTTTGATGTATAACCTGTTGACGGTGAAACGGTTAATGGAATAATCTGGTTTTTAGAAATCTTGTCATACAACGCAAAATCAATACGCACCCGATTTTTAAATAAACGCAAATCAAGACCGACTTCTTGAGAAGTCGTAATCTCTGGTTTCAAATTCGGTTCTTTTTTGGAATTGGTAAAACCAACATTGCCATACGAACCAAAAGGTTGATTCGCCGTATAAGTGCTTTCCAACACATAAACAGGGGCATCATTCCCAACTTGCGCCCAGTTTCCACGCACTTTAGCAAACGATAACCATTTCATTTCGCGGAAAGCGGGCAATTCTGAAAGCACCAAACTCGTCGAAACCGATGGATAAAAATAAGAATTGGAGCCTGCGGGCAAGGTAGAAGACCAGTCATTCCGCGCCGTCAAATCCACATACCACATCCCGCCAAAGCCTAAGGAAACGTTTCCGAATGCACCAATCACGCGCCGTCTTTCTTTGTAATCATCCACTAATTGACCACTGATTGAATTGGACAAATTGAATAAATTCGGTACTGCCAAACCACCTTGTGTCGTCGCACCATTGCGAGAATAGTTGTTAAAACGGTCATTATAACCTCCAAACGCGTTCAAACTCACCTTTTCAGACAAATTTGTTTTATAATCCAAAATCAAATCGATATTGGTTTCGCTCAATTTGCGCGTATAAATGCTGTAAAAAGGAATATCTTGGGAACCAATCGGAACGCGTTCTTGACGAACATCCGTGTAACCATCTTGTCCAACACGACCTGTCACGCTCACACCTTTACCCAAAGTAGCCGTCACAGTTGCATTACCATACAAACGGTCTCTCGTATCTTCAGGAGCCGCTTCGTAAGCAATCCAATAGGGATTATCGGTATATTTGGGCGTTGCATTGCCAGAACTCGTGCGATTCCAAGTGATTTGGCTGCCATCAGGCAATTTATAATATTGTTTCATAATGCCCATGTCCATTTGACGTTGATGCCATTGATTGAAACCTTGCATCACATTCGAGCCATCGTACCCTGTGCCAGAACGTCCTTTCGCAGCATGTGTTACGTAATTCGCTGATACAGAAGCATTTAGCCAAGAGGTTGCTTGAACGCCTGTTGAAAAACTTAAATTATGACGTTTCAATTGGCTATTCGGCATCACACCCGTTTGATTCAAATTGGTGTAACTCAACCGAAAATTGCTAAAATCGGTACCACCTGTCACGGAAACCGAGTTGTTTTGAGCAACACCTGTTTCAAAAAAACTTTTAATATTATCGGGCTGTGCGACCCAAGGCGTTGCCTTATTGTAATATTCTGGAATCGCAGGTGAGTAACTGTAAAATTGACGCACCAATACATTGGGGTCAAACTTCGGTCCCCAACTTTCGTCTGTGGCGAAATCCACTACTTTTTGACCATTTTCGATAACGAACTCATAACCACCACCATATAAATTTTGGTATTTTGGCAAAACAGCCACATTTTCAAAGGTCATTTGGTGATTCACCGAAACTTCTATGTTTTTAGAACCAGAACGACCTTTTTTCGTCGTAACAACGATAACGCCATTCGCACCGCGTGAACCGTATAATGCCGTAGCCGCCGCGCCTTTCAATACATTCATAGATTCCACGTTTTCAGGGTTTAAATCCTGAATCGCATTCCCATAATCGACTCCACCGCCACCACGTGCTTGGGTCGTATTCGTAAAATTAGAGTTGTCTAATGGAACGCCATCGACCACAAAAAGCGGTTGATTTTCTCCTGTGATAGAGTTAATCCCGCGAATCAAGATACGAGACGAGCTACCTAAGTTGCCCGAACCACCCGAAATCGTCAAACCCGATACTTTTCCACTCAAAGAGTTCAAAATATTGGTTTCCTTCACGCCATTGACGGCATCGCTCGACACTTGTTGTGACGAGTGACCAATGGATTTTTGGTCGCGGCTGATGCCTAACGCACCCACTACCACTTCATTCAAGGAAACGCCTTCTGATAAAGTGATATTAAGGGCATCCGATGCACTTAATGCAATTTCTTTGGTGGTAAATCCCGTAAAAGAAACAACGATTGTTCTGGCATCAGGCTGAATTGCCAACGAAAATTTGCCATCAAGGTCTGTAATGGTTCCGTTGGTCGTGCCTTTCACCACGACACTCGCGCCAGGAAGTCCTGACCCTTTTTCATCCGAGACGGAGCCGTTGATAACCCGTTGCGCCCAAGCCATTGACAGCGCAAACAGTACCATTGCTAAACTTAGCGATAGTTTTTTCATACAAGGTTTTATTTAAATGAGCAAAAAAAACAAATAGTGATTTGTAAAAAATAAATATTTATCAATACAATATTCCAAAACGAGGCAAATATGGTACAATAGTCGGTAAAGTCAAATCAAATTTGGGTATAATTGTTATTCTAAGGGGCAAAGTTATTCATAGGATTCATAAAAACAAATTTCCAAGCAATTTATTTTTCTAAACGACAGTTTGTACTATGGTCTGAATTAGGATTCTTGGGATTTTTAGGATTAAAAGGATTTTTAGAATCCTTTCAATCCTAAAAAATCCCAAAAATCCTAATTCAGACTTTTCTTTGTAGCTTTGCCTTTTTCAGTTCAAAAAATCACTGCTCGTGTTTAATTACTATAAAATCATTATTTGTATTGGATTGATATTCCATTTTTTAAATCAAAATATAGCGCAAGTCGCGCCGCCTGCGGTCGATACAGGTGGCGTTGAAATCTTGCAAGCGCGGTTAGGCGAATTTGTTTTAATTAAAAACGAAATGGTGCGCAAATTGGTTGGTTCGGTTTGCCTGCGCCACAAAGACGCATTGATGTATTGCGATTCTGCCATTTTGGACAACCTCAACAATGTAATTGCGCGAGGCAATGTCGTGATTCGACAAGCCGATTCGATAAATATTTTTGCCGATTCAGTCATTTATAAAGGTTTTACACGCACGGCTGATTTGTCGGGCAAAGAAGTAGCATTGGTCAATAACGATAAAAAATTGTTTACTAAACGATTGAATTATGATTTGAAAACCAAAATCGCCACTTACGACACCAAAGCAACCCTCAGCGATGGCAAAACGAACCTTACTTCTAAGCGCGGCACCTACAATGCCGCAAATGGCGATGCATTTTTCAAAGAAAAAGTGATTGTAGAAGGGGAAACATTTAGTTTGAAAACAGATACGTTGAAATTCAATACGCAGACGAATCGGGCGGTTTTTCTCGCGCCCACCCTCATCATTCAAGATAGTAGCCGGATTTATACAGAGGCAGGTTCCTACGATATTGGCAATAGTACGGCGCATTTGACCAAAAATCCACAATACCAAAAAGGAGCGCAAATTGCTACTGCTGATAGCATTACGTATGATGGTAAAACAAAATTTGTTAATTTACAAGGACACGCACGTTTTGAAGACGGCGCAAAAAAAGCAAAAGGCAATACGATTCGATATGACCGTCAAAACGATATTTCGTACATAGAAGGGAAAGGGTCGTATGAGGATGAAACCCAAAAAATTGTTTCAGATTCCATCCGTTACGATGCTAAATCCAAATTATACGCGACCAAAGGACGGACTGTTATCAATAATCCGCCTCAAATATTGGAAGCAGATGCTGTCGATTATGGGCAGGAATCAGGGACAGGTTATGCATTGGGCAATGTTTTTTGGAAAGATACGAGTTCCAAAATCTCCATTCGATGTGAACGGGCAACTTATCGCAAAAGTGAAGATTTCATCAAAGCATACGGCGGCAGACCGATGATGACCAATTTTTCTGATAAAGATACGCTGTGGTTGCGGGCGGATACGATTATCGCTTTGCGCGAAAACCCGAAGGATTCGATGCGCACCTTGCAAGCCTTTCGCAAAGTGCGGATGTACCAAAAAGGTTTTCAAAGTGTTTGTGATTCATTGACTTACACACAAAAAGATTCTTTATTTCGTTTTTTTTACGCGCCGATTATTTGGTCAGACACATCGCAATTATCGGCAGATACGATGTTGGTTTTCACGAAAGATAAGCAAATGGAAAAGGTGCTGATGCGCGGACAAGCGTTTGTAGCAAACTCAAAAGATGAAGTTTTTTTCAATGAAATCAAAGGGCGGCATTGTACTTCTTTTTTTGAAAATGGGAAAATCGCTCGCGTCTTGGTGGAAGGCAATGCAGAATCGATTTATTATATTATGGATGAAAAGAATGCGTATATTGGTGTAAATAAAACGATTTGCTCTGAAATGATGCTTCATTTTGCGGATGGGAAGGTGCAAAAGATTCGTTTTTTTGCAGAACCCAAAGCGAAAATGACTCCTATGAAAAAAGCAGACCATGAGGCGATCCAATTGAAAGGTTTCAAATGGTGGCGCGAAAAACGACCTAAAAACCACCATGATTTGTAAGGTTTTTACCCAATACTTTCATCGTCTTAGAAGTTGGTAAAAAGGAGCAATAGCCATTCTATGTTTCAATTATAAACCAGATAACAACCTTTGGAGGGCTTGAAACCCTCCAAAAGTTTGATAATAAACGATTTACATACGCTCTAATAATGCCATATAAAAACCATCAAACCCATCTCGTGCAGGACTGATTTTTTGTTCTTTCAAAAACTTAAAATTCGGATTTTGTTTTAAAAACAATTCCACTTGTTTTTCATTTTCGGATGGGAAAATACTACAAGTTGCATACACCAATTTGCCCCCAATTTTAGTCATTTTCGCGTAATCTTGCAAAATTTGTTGTTGGGTCAACCTGATTTTAGCGATAAATTCGGGTGATAATTTCCATTTAGCATCTGGATTGCGCCGCAAAACGCCCAAACCCGAACAAGGCACATCCAATAAAACCCTATCCGCCGATTCATGCAATCGTTTTATCACTTTCGTGGATTCCAATTGACGTACTTCGATGATATGTGCGCCATTACGCTTGGCGCGTTTTTTTAATTCGTCTAATTTCCATTGCTCTGTATCTAAGGCAATGATTTTGCCTTTGTTCTCCATAATCGTTGCCAAGTGCATGGTTTTTCCACCCGCGCCTGCGCAAGCATCAATGACGCGCATGCCCGATTCGACTTCTAAAAAACGTGTAATTGCCTGAGAACCAATATCTTGTATTTCAAACTGACCTTCTTGAAATAAAGCCGATTGAAAGATATTGCCCCGCTTTTTCAAAACCAACGATTCCGTTCCAATCACATCGGTATCAAATCCTTCTGCCGAAAGATTCAATTGCAATTTTTTTAAATCTGTTTTTAAAAAATTGACCCGCAAAGCCACTTTGGAAGGCTGATTTAGCGCATTCAGTTCAACGCCCCATTGCGTTTCGCCCAATTCTGAGACCCCTTGTGCGTCCAACCAATCTGGAATCGATGCCCGAATTTTGCGCAACTCCAAGTCTTCAAAATAACAGACCAACTTATCTCTTTCCAAATGTCGAAATTCATCCCAAGTGGGCAAATCAATTCCGCGCAAAATCAATTGAATACCAATGAGTTGTATCATATCCGTTGCGGAAAATTTCTCTGGGATAACCGTTTCACCTGTTTTCAAAAACCATAAACGCCGCCAATACCGCACACATTCATACGTGTTTTCGGCAATGAAAGCGCGGTCTTTCGCCCCGCGATTGCGGTCGGCGCGCAGTGCTTTTTCAATCACTTTATCCGCATATTTGCCGTTTTGGAAAATTTCCAACAGGGCATCCGCCACTGCCTGCATCAAACTAAAATGTAATTTCATCTTGGATTTTTAATTTCATAGGTTGGATTTAAATGATGAATCCAAAATAGGAATTTTTTTTATAATATAAAAATTATAAGTACTTTATTAACTCATGTTACGCAATGTTTTTGAGGACAAAATATTGTTCTGTAAAAGAGTATGTTTTGGAAACCTTGAAGGTTTTCAAAACATATTCGCTATTCGTTACGCATTGCGTAGCGAATTAAGATACCCAAGTTGCGCGGTAAAGTTTGAATTAGGATTTTTAGGATGATTTGGATTCAATTGGGATTGATTTTTAGGATTTTTTAGGATTTCATCCTAAAAAATCCTAAAAATCAATCCCAATTGAATCTTAAAAATCCCATCAATCCTAATTCAAACCTTGCCGCGCAACTTAGGTTAAAATATTAAAAAATTAGAATAAGTTCCTGAAACTTAGGAATATGAAAACAATAAAGTACCTTTTTTAAAACTTGGATTCGGTATAAGGTGCTTTTCAACTGCAAAGGTAATGATTTCAATTATTTTCTTATCAAAACCCCTTGTTTTAGGGTTCAGAAAAGCAAAACAAAACCATTTTCGGAACTTTCAAAAATTAATATCGTTAAATTTGCGCAAATGAACGATTCAAGCGGTACAAAATTTTGAATTTACAATCCAATACCGTTATTTTGCACGGTTTTTTGTCGAGACCCGCCTGCGCGGTGTACAGATATAAACTATTTTTTAAATATATTTTTTATAAAAAATATTGGCTTTTTGAACAACTTTTTACAAATCTCTTAATCAACCAAAATACAAAAAAGCATCGACGGATATGGCTTTAATTGGAAAAATTCGTGAAAAAGGGACTCTCATTTTGCTCTTGATGGTCTTAGCAATCGGTGGTTTTGTCCTCATGGACGTTATGACCGCTTCAAATCGGGGAAGTGGTGGCTCAGGTCGCTCTACAAACACCGTCGGCACTATCAATGGTAAATCATTGGATTACAATGATTTCACCACCAAAGAAAAAATTATGTATGCCAATCGCGGTGGTGCATTAGCGGCGCGGCGGGAGATTTGGGATTTTTTCGTGGATGAAGCGGTGGTTTCCAAAGAAGCAGAAGCGATTGGTTTGGGCGTAGGTCGGGACGAAATCAAACAATTGATGTTTGGTTCTGAAATGGGCATGCCGCCTTGTCAAACGGTGCGTCAAGCGGTGACGGATCAATCGGGTCAATTCGATGCCAAACAATTGGAAGACATCAAAGCGGCGATTCAAGCAAAACGCCAATTGAGTCCTGAATTTGTTTATAAATGGCGGGAATTGGAAAAACAAGCGGTCAAAGGGCGTTTGCAAGAAAAAATTACGAATTTGGTTTCCAAAGGGCTTTATACGCCGACTTGGATGGCAGATGCGATGTTTTCAGATATGACGCAAACCCTTGATTTCCAATATGTTAAAGTGCCTTTTGATTTGGTTAATGACAATGATAAAGAGGTGGTTTTAACAGATGCTGATTATAATGCGTATTTGCAAACGAATCATCAAAAATATTTCCAAGACGAGGAAACACGTAAAGTGGATTATATTACGTTTGATGTGAATCCGTCTATGGATGATTCGACTAAACTTCTGAGTCAAATCACGGCTTTGGTCGAAGGCATGAAGGCGGCGACGAATGATTCTACCTTTGCGGCTATCAATAGCGGCGGGATGGATAATATGTTTCGCAAAACAGATGCGTTGAGTCCAGAATTGAAAAAAATCATTGGCGGCGCGGGTAAAGGAACGGTTATCGGACCTTATATCGACGGCAAAGCGTATTGGTTGGCAAAAGTAGTGGATAAAAAAGTGTTGCCCGATTCGGTTAAGTCGCGTCATATCTTGAAAAGAGTGGCAAAACCAGAAGAATTGGCAGGTGCGCAACGTTTTATGGACAGTTTGAGAATGTTGGTTGAACGCGGATATAGTTGGGATTCTTTAAATGTGAAAAACAATGAAGACCCCGGTGCGGCAGGCAAAGGCGGCGATTTAGGTTATGTTGCACAAGGGATGATGGTTCCTGAGTTTAACAAATTAATTTTTGAAACGGCGGCTCAAGGCAAATATTATACGGTGACAACGCAGTTTGGCGTTCATTTAGTGCAAGTTACAGGTGTAAAAGCAGGTAAATCAGATAGTTACAAAATGGCATACATTCGTCAACCGATTGTGCCAAGTGATGCAACAACGAAAAGTATTAGCAATGCAGCGAATGATTTGTTAGACCAAAATCGCAAATCTTGGGATGGTGTGAAAAAAGCAGCGCAAACCAAAGGCGTGAAAACAGAAACATCTCAACCGTTGAAATTGCATGATTCGTCTGTTGGCATTTTGGGTGATAATGAAACGTCGCGCAGCATTGTTCGTTGGGCGTATGAAAAAGCCAAAGTGAATATGGCGGCTCCCGAAGTTTATACGTTTCAAGAGGCAGAAGGCGGTTATGTGAGTAAATACGTGTTGATTGGATTGAAAACCATCCAAGCGAAAGGCATTCCAACGGTTGCTTCCATCAAAGAAGATATAACACCTTTGGTGAAAAATCGCAAAAAGGGTGAAATTTTACGCGGCAGAATGAAAACGGCAGGTACGGATTTGAATGCTATTGCTACTTCTTATAATGTGAAAATTGATACCGCTAAAGGTGCGACGTTCAATGCACCGTTTATTCCGGGTGTTGGCAATGAGCCAATGGTTGCAGCAGCAGCCTTTACAACGGCTATGAATGGCGTTTCACAACCTGTTTTAGGTGAAACGGGTGTATTTGTGGTCATGCCTGCGCAAAAAGGAGCGACTCCAGAAGCTCCTGCGGATAAATCTGCTTTGCGCAATCAATTGACAATGGGCGTTAAATCCCAAGTTCGAGGCAAATTGGTACAAGCCTTGCGCAAAAAAGCGGTGATTACGGATAATCGCGCTCAATTCTTTTAGTTGTAGTTGATTTGAAATAAACTATCAAAACGTAAATAATTGATAATCAGTGCATTCGTATCGAATCAAGGTCGGCGAGGTTGCAACCTCGCCGACCTTTTGGATAGGTTGTTTCAATTGAACTACTTAATTTGATTTTTTTTGGTCACTTATAATCAAAGTCTTTCTTTCATACATTGAATGAAAGACTTTGCTATTTAGGGTCTGAATTAGGATTTTTGGGATTTTTAAGATTCAATTAGGATTAATTTTAAGGATAAATCGTTAAAATTAATCCTAATTGAATCCTAAATTATCCTAATTCAAACCCTTGAATTAGGATAATTTAAATCCGAATTTTACCGCAATCGCCCTATTTTATCCTAATCGGAATGGGCGTAACTTTGCAGCTAATTCATTCATTCGATTCTCTTTTAACTAAAAACTGATTTATTATGAATATTGCAGTCGTAGGCACTGGATATGTCGGCTTGGTCACAGGCACATGCTTTTCTGAAACAGGTAATCACGTTACTTGTGTCGATATTGATGCCAACAAAATCGCACGGCTTCAGCGCGGTGAAATCCCTATTTTCGAGCCGGGCTTGGATTTATTGTTTGAACGCAATACCAAACAAGGTCGTTTGCACTTTACGACGGATTTGGCATCCGCTATCAAAGACGCTAAAATTATTTTCTTAGCCTTACCCACTCCTCCGGGCGAAGATGGTTCTGCGGATTTATCGTACATTTTGGGCGTTTCGGCTCAATTGTCGAAATTGATAACAGATTACAAAGTGATTGTGGATAAAAGTACGGTTCCTGTGGGGACTTCGGAAAAAGTACACGCACTTTTGGCAGATAATTTGAATGAAGATTTGTTTGATGTGGTTTCCAATCCTGAGTTTTTGCGCGAAGGCGTTGCCGTAGATGATTTTATGAAACCTGACCGGGTGGTCATTGGCACGAAATCGGAAAAGGCGCGCAAAGTGATGAAACAATTGTACGAACCCTTTGTGCGACAAGGCAATCCGATTTATTTTATGGATGAACGCAGTGCCGAAATGACGAAATATGCAGCAAATGCGTATTTGGCAGCGCGGATTTCTTTTATGAATGAGATTGCAAATCTTTGTGAATTAACTGGCGCGAATGTTGATAATGTGCGTATCGGCATGGGCAGTGATAATCGGATTGGCAAACGTTTCTTATTCCCCGGCATTGGCTATGGTGGAAGTTGTTTTCCAAAAGACGTGCAAGCCTTGTTCAAAACAGCAGAAGACCACAAATATGATTTTAAAATCTTGCGTTCTGTAATGACTGTCAATCAGTTACAAAAAACAGCGTTGATGAAAAAAATCAGAAAGTTTTATAAAAACAATTTGTCGGGTAAAACTTTTGCCTTTTGGGGCTTGGCGTTCAAACCCAATACCGATGATATTCGGGAAGCACCAGCCTTGTATATGATAGATGAATTGTTGGAAGCGGGCGCGAAAGTGAACGTTTATGACCCTGAAGCGATGGAGAATGTGAAAAAAATATATGGTGAAAAAATACAATATATGCAAGATGAGTATGCTGTATTGCAAGGCGCGGATAGTTTGATAATTGCAACAGAATGGAGTGTTTTCCGTCAACCCGATTTCGACCGTGTGAAAGTGATTAAAGACAATGCGATTTTTGACGGACGCAATTTGTATGATTTGGATAAAATGAAAAGTTTGCGGTTCAATTATGAGAGTATTGGACGGAATCCGATTCGGGTAAAAACAAAAGTGCATTAAGATATTGACAGCGATAAGTATAACTATGAAATTTTAAGGATAGACCCGCGCCAAGTATTTGGGGCGGGTCTTCCTTTTTTAAGCAAAAGCAGAAATAATGCCGCCCATCAAACCCAAACAAATTGCCCAATAACCAACATGTACGCCAATATATTTCCAACTTTTCTTTTCAAAAAAAGCTGTAATCGCAATCGTTGGAAATACCATACAAATGGTCATCAATACGCCATGCAAAACGCCATGTTTAAAGGTACGGAAATGTCCCCCATGTTGCGTCATCAACGTATTAACGGTTTTGCTGAGTTCGGAATTAGGGTCTTTCATCGTCGGTTCGTCTGCCAACATGGAGTATAAACCCATGAAATGCAGCGTTACAGGCATTAAACTAACGGCTAATAAGAAACTCAAAAACAAACTAAACCCAAGTATGACGGGCATACTACGACTATTCGGCGTTTTGGGGTCGATGCCATTTTCTTGCATCCAAACTTTTCCCATTCCTTTTTCATGGTACCAGATAGTGCCGAGTAAAAGCGGGATGACACTCGTTAAGGCAACGATAATAAAATTAATATGCATTGATTTCTAATGGTTTAAATGATAAAAAGATAGATTGAGGTGCAAATATAGCGTTCCAATCCGTCGTTTTACAAGAAATTTTCAAATGGTTTCAGAAAAAATTTATCAGCGTTCTTTTCGCCTGCGCAAAGCCTACTGGACAACGGTGGTTGTCTTATGGAGTTATTTTCGATTATGGTTTTTGAAAAAAATATGGGGGCAATCTTGGTATGATGCCCGGATTTTGCCTTTACATGTACGGAATGCAGAACGCGTGCGCGATGCAATTTTAGAACTCAAAGGTTTATTTGTAAAATTGGGACAAATGTTGTCGATTTTGTCCAATTTTCTGCCCGAATCCTTTCAAAAACCATTAGAAGGTTTGCAAGACCAAATGCCGCCGCGTCCTTTTGCGACCGTTCAAGCGCGGATTTTGCGCGAATTGGGTCAACCGATAGAACACCTTTTTGATACTTTTGATAATAATCCATTAGCAGCAGCGTCGATAGGGCAAGTGCATCGAGCGCGTTTGCATGATGGAACGGAAGTTGTCGTCAAAGTACAACATATTGATATTGAATCAGTTGCACAAATTGATTTGGAAATTATTAGGCGTTTGACCCGCATTTTGGCTTGGTTTTTCGACATCAAAGGCGTTGATTATCTTTATACGCAGGTGCGGAAAATGATTGAAGAAGAATTGGATTTTACACGGGAAGCCGATTCGATGGAGCGAGTCCGCGGCAATCTTGGGGCAGATTTGGGCATTACCGTTCCGCTTGTGCATCGCGCTTATTCGAGTTCCAAAGTCATTACTTCGAGTTGGCATGATGGGGTGAAAATATCCAATTTGTTGCAATTAGAAGTTTGGGGGGTAAATCGTCGAAACCTTGCTGCTAATTTGTTGAAAGCCTATTGTTTGATGTTGTTTAGAGACGGTTTTTACCATGCAGACCCGCATCCGGGCAATATTTTGGTGCAACAAGATGGTACAATGGTGTTATTAGATTTTGGTGCAGTGGCGACGATAAGCCCGACTTTATTGACTGGGATTCCGCAATTGATTGAAGCTGCTGTTCGGAATGATACGACAGCAATGGTCGCGGCGTTAAATTCGATGGGTTTCATTGCACAAAGCAGTGAAGCAGAAAAAGTAGCAGAAAAGCTGTTGACTGCCTTGCGGAATTTCCTCCAAAATGAAGTTAATTTGGAAGGTTTAAATTTTAAAGACATTGATATTGACCCGTTTGACAATAGCCTATATCGGTTTGTCCAAGAGGTTGGTTTAAACGGGCTTGCAGGAACAGTACAAGTGCCGAAAGATTATGTTTTGTTAAGCCGCATGATAACCATATTATTGGGATTATGTAACGCCCTTGCCCCCAATTTAAATCCGTTGGAAATCGTTCGTCCGTACGCGCAACAATTTTTAATGGGCGACAAAGAAGGCATTTTCTCTTGGGTAAAAGGCATGTTAAGGCGGAATATTACGACGGCACTTGGTTTGCCTGATGAGCTGCATCAAGTCTTGCAAAAAGTGAAAAAAGGAGCATTAGAAGTATCGAATCGCGAGGTGCGGCAAGGGGCGCAGTTGTTATATTGCGGGATGCAGCAATTCATTTTCGCCTTATTATTGATTGCAACGCTTGGTTTTGGCTTTTTAGGATGGCAATCAGGCGTGTCCGAATCGGTCAAAATAACGATTGTGGCAAGTGCCTTTTGGTTGTGGATGCTTTTTCGGGCGATGCGCAAAGGAGAAAAATATCTACTTTAATAACCCAAGTTGCGCAGTAAAAAAAAATTAGAGGGCGTGTGTGCTTTGTTTTAAACCATTTGCGAAGCCAAACAGCACACACACGCCTCATTTCCCTCTTTTTGGGCGGTGCTGCCGCCTACCACATTACTTGGGTTACCATACCAAAAAAAATCAAGTTCCCAAAAAAACTCACAAATAATACTATCTTTGTAACGAATTTGTATAAACAGACCTTTCCCTAATTTTCTAATTCCCAAGCCATTAAACATGCATTCTATTTTAGATAATTTAATGTAGTGATAATCAAATATTTATAAATAACAATCATCCATTTGTTTCAGCAAATCGCATTCGTAAAAGCATGAAATTAAATTTTACATTCCTGATGCTTTGCATCTGTTGTGCATTCGCGCAAGCGCAAACCCCTATTCGCATTGATACAGCGCGTACCCGAGATACGGGTGCTGTGGTCACGATTCGCGGCGTTTCGACCACAGGCAGCGAATTAGGGACGATTCGGTATCTTCAAGATTCCACAGGTGGTTTGCCTGTTTTTTACAAAGCAGCCAGTTTTCCCGGTTTTGCGACCGTGAAAAGGGGGGATTTGGTCTTAGCAACAGGCAAATTGAAAGATTATAATGGTTTATTGGAAATCGACCCCTTGCAATCTTATACAATTGTGTCGTCAAACAATCCTGTGCCTGCACCTACTCTCGTCACCCCTACAACGATGTCGGAAGCCAATGAAGCAAAATTAGTGAAAATTTTAAATGGCACTTTTGCCACCACTGCCCAAATTTTTGTGGGCAATACCAATTACGATTTTGTTGTAAATGGCGTTCCGATACAAGTGCGCATTACGAATGGGACGAGTTTGGTCGGCAGGAGTATCCCGAATGTGGCAGTCAATTTGACAGGGATTTGCAGTCAATATCAAGCTCTTTACCAATTATTGTTGCGCGATACGGCAGATTTGGAGTACACGACAGGCTTATATATCAGTTCTACGCCACAGGCAACACAAAATAATATTTCGACAACGAGCTTTAATGTGAATTGGACAACAAATGCAGCGAGTTCTACCAAATTAAATTATGGTCCGAATGCGCTATTGGGTCAAACGATTGATTTTGGGGGCAATTCGACGAATCATACAGCAACCTTATCAGGACTTTTGCCTTCAACCGTTTATTACGTTCAAGCGGTTTCGACTTCGGGCGGCAATACGGCAACTTCCAATGTTTTTCCAATGATGACCGCCTCCACATCGAGTGGTGAAATGCGCGTTTATTTCAATCATTTGGTGGATGGTCATTTTTCAACAGGCGATTATCCAAAAGGGCAAACGCCAAACGCTTGTGTCAATTCGATTCTGGAGCGCATTGATGCCGCTACGCTAACAATCGATGTAGCGATGTACAATAATGGCAGTGCCAATGTGGTAAATGCGTTGGTCGCGGCAGCAAATCGGGGCGTACGCGTGCGTTATGTGGCAGATAAAAATACATCGAATGATGCAATTAGTGGGCGCACCTTGCCTTTTACAGTCGTCAAAGGGAATGATTTAGGCTTGATGCACCATAAATTTTTCGTCATAGATGCCGAAAGTGCGACTAATTCATGGATTATGAGTGGTTCGACGAATCTTTCTTTAAATCAAATCAATTTAGATTTTAATAATTTGATTTGGATTCAAGACCAATCTTTGGCGAGAACGTACACGATGGAAATGAATGAAATGTGGGGTTCTCCAAATGCAACGCCTAACTTGGGGGCGAGCAAATTTGGAGTCAGCAAATTCAATAATACGCCCCATTATTTCAAAGTGGGTGGCAAGGAAACAGAATTATATTTCTCGCCTTCCGATGCAACCACGAGTGCGATTGTGCAGGCAGTCAATTCTGCCAATCAAAGTTTGGAATTTGCCACTTTAACCTTTACCGAAGACGCGCTTGGCACAGCTGTCAAAGCGGCGAAAGATAGAGGAGCAGCTGTACGGGGATTGATTGATAATATTAATGATGCAGGTTCAGAATTTACATTCTTGGTGCAATCGGGCGTGAACGTGAAGGATTATACATCAAGTTACATTTTTCATCATAAATATGGCATCATTGACGGCAAGGCTTCTGCGGCACAATCTAACCCAACTTTGGTAACGGGTTCGCACAATTGGTCTCGAAGTGCCGAAACAAGCAATGACGAAAACACCTTAATCATTCACGACCAACGTATTACAAATTTATATTTACAAGAATTTGAAGCGCGTTGGTGCGAAATGACAGGCGGCAATTGCGTGTTAGGAACGGATAAAATGCAGCCGATTACTGGTTTTGAAGCTAACGCTTACCCGAATCCTGCGCAAAAAGTATTGAATTTGGAGTTACAAAGCGATGATTTAAAAGAGTTGACGATTACGATTTATAATAGTGTAGGGCAACCCATTATGGCACATTTGTATTCCAATTTGTTAAATCACGAAGTTAAAACATTGAATATCAGTACTTTGCCCAATGGAACGTATTTCGTATCCTTTCGGAGTGGCAATCAACAAAATGTCATTCCTTTCACCGTATTAAACTAAATTGGAACACATCGTTCACATAAGAGGACAGAGGACACATAGGGTAATTTTTGATAGATTCCTTTTTTCGCTTCAATCCATTTTTTTGAATGGTTTACGCTTAAAAATAGAGGAATTTCCTCCCTATATGTCCTATATCCCCCTATGTGAACGATGTGTTTTAGAATCCAAGTCAAAACATTTCACCTAAAAATGCGTTTAAATCTGAAAATGTTTTCAAATTTGAACCCTGTATGAAGTTGCTTAAATGGTTTTCTTTTGCCTGTTTGATGGTTTTCTTGACCGTTTTAACTCAAATTGGCGGTCTTGTTTTATTATTATCTTATCCCATTTTTCGGTATCTGCGCCAAATCTACCACCTTAAAAATATTCATCATTTTTTGATTAATACCTTGATATTCAGTGCTTTATACGCGCCCATATCCACATGGATAGTGCCGCCGATAGCCAAACATTTTGGCAGAGTGCGTTTAACTACGCTGGATAACGCTGTCTTACGCCCGCATTCGATTTGGTATTCTGTTTTGAATCGGGATTATGCCATTCCAAAATTGTCAGATGCTGCACAACGGGTCGCCTTGCGCCTTCATGAAACATCCCCGAATGCGATTGTGTATTTTTTGGACGCAGGATTTCCATTTGGCGGGATGCCCCTGCTACCCCATTTGAGTCATGGGAATGGGCATCAATTAGACGTTACTTTTTTCTATTTAGATAAAAATCAACAAGTTACAAATCTTAAACCTTCTAAATCTGGATACGGCTATTACGAACAACCGCGTGTAGGGGAAGCACAAACCGCCGAATATTGCAAAGAAAAAGCCAAAAATAAGTTTTACGATTTTGCCCAAAACCTAACTTTCGGTAGTCGAAAAGATATGACTTTCGACCCTGACAGAACGAAACAATTGATTCAGTATTTTGCACAAGACCCCGCCGTACGCCGCATTTGGCTTGAACCCCATTTAACAAAACGATTGAATTTCAAGGGTTTAGATAATATTCGACCTGCGGGTTGCCATGCAGCGCGGCATGATGACCATTTTCACGTACAGGTTTATTGAAAATAAAAATTCGGGTATTTCGAGTATTTTTGATGGCGTTAGATTAAAACAATTTATTTTCGCCTTAAAAAATGCTGCAAGCGTCAGATGCTCAAAAAGTTGAAGCGATTGGTAGCTGCGCACTATCCTCGTGGTAGTTGTAAATTTGATTTAGGCATCACAAGGGGCAATTGCAGCACAGGGCTAAATCGGAGTGTTAAATGCTTATGGACGCATTTTAATCAAGGATGAACGAACAGGAGTTAATCAACCAAGTTAAGCAGGGCAATCACACTGCATTTAACGAATTGGTCAAGCTACACAGCAATCAAGTGATGAACCTTTGCCATCAATTCTTATTGAAAAGGCAAGATGTGGAGGATATTGCCCAAGAAGTTTTTATCGAAGTGTATCAATCCATTCATTCGTTTCGCGGAGAGGCAAAATTATCGACTTGGATTTATCGGATTGCGGTCACGAAATGCCTTGATGCCCTTAAAAAACAAAATCGAAAAAAAAGATGGACTTCTTTTGGTAAAATTTTAGGGTTGGAAGAAGTTGCACATTGGTTGGTGGGCGGCGATACGGCGGATAAAGCCTTGTTGGAAAACGAAAAAAGGGAGGAAATCAAGCAAGCATTGAATACGCTGCCTGATAATCAACGCATCGCTTTTACATTGAGTAAAATGGATGGGTATTCTAATGCCGAAATTGCTGAAATCATGCAAACGACGGTGTTGGCTGTGGAAGCCTTAGTCAAGCGGGCGAAAAAACAGGTGCGGGATGAATTGGAAATTATTTTGAAAAATAAGGATTAAAATGACAGGAACCCAATAGATTCGTCGTCTATAGGGGCGGATAATTGGAACACGGATGACGCGGATGGGGCGGATTTACACGGATTTTTGTTTTACGAAATATAACGTGCGTCAAGTTTCAAACTTGAAGCACGTTTATTCCACAAATGGGTATAAAAATAAAAAATCCGTGCAAATCTGCCGCATCCGCGTCATCCGTGTTCCAATCGTATCCTACGCAAAATATTTAAAAAAAATTAAAATGAAAAAACCAGAAATCAATCCCAAAATCGCTCAACTCTTGAATGATTTTGATAATATGGAAAAAGTTGAACCATCCCCCGAATGGCATCAAAATTTGATGCACCAAATCATGGATACGCAACAAGGGGCTGGTACTCGTTTGCCGATGCCGTATTGGACGGTGATTGGTGTGTTTTTAATGCTCAATAGTATTTGTGTTTTTAATATTTTAAAAAATACACATCATCAATCGCTCAATCGAATGGCTACCTTGCAATTGATTTCAAAAGAATTATTAATCCACTCGGTGACGGTCAATCCTTAATTTATGGATATTTTTACGCAAAAAAAATGCTTCATTCGCACCATTATTGGGCTTGCAGCCGTCAATATTGCATTAACCGTTTTTGGCTGGATTCATTTTTCAGCAGAAAGTCATTCTAATCCGCCCCCCAAAACGCAGGATTTAGCGACTCTTTTAACGATTTTAAAAAAGGAATTGCAATTAACACCGCATCAAGTCGAAAAAATTGAAACGTTGCGTGCCGACTATTTTACCCAAGAAAAAGGGTTGCTCTATCTCGTGCAAAGCAAACGGGATTCGATGAATGTCGAAATGTTTCTCAAAACGACCGACCCGATTTTGATGAAAGCCTTAGCCGAAAGGCTTGCCGAACATAAAGTGCAATTAGAAATGTTGCGTTATGAACAATCCAAAATGTTTAAAGCCATTTGTACGCCCGAACAATTGGATAAATTTGGCAATTTGGTCAAGGATATTAGACGCTATTTTAAATCGGATGAGCCACCTCAAAAATAATTGATTTTTTGGTGACAGTTTTTTGAAAAAAAGTCGTCTAAATATTTGGGCTAACTCTATGATTACATATCATATTTTTATTTATTGTAAATAATTGATTATCAATTTACTAATCCTTTTTTTTGAAAAATAATTTTTAAAAAAAGAATTTAAAAAAAGATGCTTTTATCCAATTTCTAAGTACATTTGCATCCATTCGTGTACAATGGACACTAAGTAATGATTTAAATTAACCAAATCATAAATTAATCCTTTTTTACTAACATTCATCAACAGAGTATGAATCAGAAACTTAACCTATTAGCGATTACCATGATATGTTTCATGGCAAATCGTAGTTTCGCCCAAGCCCCTACGGTGGCAGCTACCACTCCAACAGTGGCGGCAGCGAATGTCATTTCCTTGTTTAGTGGTGCTTACACCGATCGGGCAGGAACCGATTGGTTTCCCAATTGGGGACAATCCACCGTAGTAACGGAGGTTATGATTGCGGGCAATGCGACGAAAAAGTATACCACTTTTAATTATCAAGGCGTAGCCTTGACTGGTACGGTTAACGTAACGACCATGACGCATTTGCACCTTGATTTGTGGACACCAGATTGTACGTCTTTCAAAGTTTCCTTAATCAGCGCGGGTCCCGTCGAACAAGCGGTGACGCTTACACCGACTTTATCGGGTTGGAATAGTTTTGATATTCCATTATCATCTTATACAACGCCGAATAAAGCGGCTATTTTTCAGTTGAAATTGGAAGGAACACCTTCGGGCAGTACCGTGTATTTGGATAATATTTATTTCGCCAACACGCCTACAACCGCACCTACAACTGCTGCTCCGACTCCGACAGCCCTTGCTGCAAATGTAATGTCGTTGTTTAGCGGTGCTTACACGGATATTGCAGGTACGGATTGGTTTCCAAACTGGGGACAATCGACGGTGGTAACAGAAGTTGCCATTGCAGGGAATGCGACGAAAAAGTACACGAATTTCAATTATCAAGGCGTAGCCTTGGCAAGTGCGATTAATGTAACGACGATGACGCATTTGCACCTTGATTTATGGACACCCGATTGTACGTCTTTCAAAGTTTCCTTAATCAGCGCGGGTCCCGTTGAACAAGCAGTGACGCTTACGCCGACGTTAGCGGGTTGGAATAGTTTTGATATTGCATTAACGTCTTATACAACGCCGAATAAAGCGGCTATTATTCAGTTGAAATTGGAAGGAACCCCTACGGGCAGCACTGCCTTTTTGGATAATATCTATTTTTACAAAGCTCCAGCAGTGGTTCCAGTAGTGGCAGCTCCGACTCCGACAGCCCTTGCTGCAGATGTAATGTCGTTGTTTAGTGGTGCTTACACGGATATTGCAGGTACAGATTGGTTTCCAAACTGGGGACAATCGACCGTTGTAACAGAGGTTTTAATTGCAGGCAATGCGACGAAAAAGTATGCAAATTTGAATTATCAAGGCGTAGCCTTGACAGGTACGATTAACGTAACGACGATGACGCATTTGCACCTTGATTTATGGACACCCGATTGTACGTCTTTCAAAGTTTCTTTAATCAGTGCGGGTCCCGTCGAACAAGCGGTGACGCTTACGCCGACGTTATCAGGTTGGAATAGTTTTGATATTCCATTATCATCTTATACAACGCCGAATAAAGCAGCGATTTTTCAGTTGAAATTGGAAGGAACGCCTTCTGGCAGCACCGTCTTTTTGGATAATATCTATTTTTACAAAACGGTTGCTGTTGCAACGGCTCCTGTGGTAGCAGCTCCGACTCCAACAGCACTTGCTGCAAATGTAATGTCTTTGTTTAGTGGTGCTTACACCGATATTGCAGGCACCGATTGGTTTCCAAACTGGGGACAATCAACCGTTGTAACAGAGGTTATGGTTGCAGGCAATGCGACGAAAAAATACACGAATTTGAATTATCAAGGCGTAACCTTGGCAAGTGCGATGAACGTATCAACCATGAATTTCTTACACCTTGATTTGTGGACACCTGATTGTACGTCTTTCAAAGTTTCCTTAATCAGCGCGGGTCCCGTCGAACAAGCGGTGACGCTTACGCCGACGTTAGCGGGTTGGAATAGTTTTGATATTCCATTAACGTCTTATACAACGCCGAATAAAACAGCGATTATTCAATTGAAATTGGAAGGAACGCCTTCGGGTAGTACTGTTTATTTGGACAATATCTATTTTTACAAAACGCCAGCGGCAGACCCTTCACAAGCTATTTTCACAGATGCTTACGCAACAGGCGTAACTTTTGAAGCTTTCGGTGGTTCTGTAAATGACGTGACGGTTGATAATACGACTTTCCAATCGGGTACTTCATCGCTTAAAGTGGTGGTTGGTGCAACGGGTTATACAGGTGGTGCCTTGGTAGCGGCGACGAATCAAAATCTTGCTGCGTACAATGCGGTTTCTTTTTGGGTCAAAGCGAGTGCAGCTAAAACATTGAATGTTGCCGGTTTGGGTAACAATGCGGCTACAACGGTTTATCAAGCAGAGATGATGAATATTCCTGTGACAACAACTTGGGCGAAAGTGATTATCCCAATTCCAGTTCCTGCGAAATTGAGTGCAGAAAAAGGATTATTTCACTTTGCAGAAGGTGGAGATGAAGGTGCTTACACGATTTGGTTTGACAATATTCAGTATGAGAACATTTCTGGCGGTGTGATTGGTACACCAACAGCGACGATGACAACGGAAACAATTAATAAAGCAATTGGAGATGCCTTTTCACCAAATGGTTTAACTTGTTCATTCCCCGTAAACGGTGTGGCGAAAGCAGTGGTTCCGAGCAAAGCGTACTTCACTTATACAAGTTCAACGCCAGCAGTTGCTACCATCTCAACCTTGGGTGTTGGTACTACTTTGACTGCGGGAACGACGAATATTACAGCGATGTTAGGCGCAGTAGCGGTAACAGGTACTTTGACGGTCAATGTAGCAGCAGTAGCGGGTCCGTTAACGGCAGCACCGACTCCAACACGACCTGCAAATAGTGTGATGTCTTTGTTTAGTAATGCTTACACGGATATTGCGAATACTGATTGGTTTCCAAATTGGGGACAAACAACCGTTGTAACGGAGGTTTTAATTGCAACGAATCCGACTAAAAAGTATTCTAATTTCAATTATCAAGGCGTTCAATTTGCGACTCCACTGAATGTAACAGCAATGAATTATTTGCATATTGACATGTGGACACCGAATTGTACTTCTTTCAAAGTATCTTTAATCAACATACCACCGTTGACGCAAACGGAACAAGCGGTAACATTGACACCGACTTTATCGGGCTGGAATAGTTTCGATATTCCATTGACTTCTTACAACTTGATTAATAAAACAGGTATTGGTCAATTGAAATTGGAAGGTACACCAGCAGGTAGTGTTGCGTATCTTGACAACTTGTTCTTTTTCAAAACAGGTGTTGGTACGAATGATTTGACGCTTTCTAAGGATTTGTTTACGGCAAATCCAACGTTAGCAGATGATTTCGTACGCATTACGTTGAACGATAAGGTACAAGGCAATACGCAAATTACCCTTTCGACTTTAACAGGTCAAAAAGTGTATGAAGAAAATTTGAATATTAATTATTCAAAAATGAGTACGATTCCTACTCAAAATCTTCCTGCGGGCATGTATATCATTGGCGTTCGGACAGGCACAAACTACCAAAGTCAAAAAATAGTGGTTAGCCACTAAATGCTACTTGTGATACAATGGGAACGCGGATGACGCGAATAGGGCGGATTTTCACGGATTTTTTATTTTATTTAAATAGTAGCAACCTTTGGAGGGTTTTAAAACCCTCCAAAGGTTTGATAATCAGCGACTTATTATTTATATTTTATTTTAAATAGATTAAAATTTTGTAAAAAATAAAAAATCTGCGAAAATCCGCCCAATCCGCGTCATCCGCGTTCCAATTCTATCGCAATTTCCAGTAATTTTAAAAATAATCAATTTGTATGAAAAAAAATAATTTACTACCCATTCTCCTGTCGTTATTCACTTTACACGCCGTTCTCGCGCAAACTATCACGGGTAAAGTGACGGATGGCAAAGAATCGCTCATCGGCGCAACTGTCCTTGAAAAAGGGACGACGAATGGCGCATTGACCGATGTAGAAGGCAATTACACTATCAACGTAAAAGACCGCAAAACGGCAATTTTGCTTATTTCCTTCATTGGTTATGAACCCAAAGAAGTGGCGGTCAATGATGCACAAAATATTGATATTGAATTAGTTAGTGGTAAGGCGTTGGATGAATTAGTCGTAGTAGGTTACGGAACACAGCGCAAAGCGGTGGTCACAGGGGCGATTGCCAAAGTCAAAGGCAGTGATTTAGAAAACATGCCTGTTCCGCGTATTGAACAATCGTTATTGGGTCGGACGGCGGGGGTGCGCGTCACGACAGGTTCGGGGCAACCGGGCGAAGGCGCGACGGTTCGGATTCGCGGTACGACTTCCATCAATAACAGTGAACCTTTATATGTAGTGGATGGTATCCCTGTTACGGGCGGGATTGATTATTTGAATCAAGCGGATGTTGAGTCGATTGAAGTACTCAAAGATGCGGCTTCTGCGGCAATTTATGGGGCAAGAGCTGCGTCAGGTGTGATTTTGGTCACGACCAAACAAGGCAAAGACGGCAAAACAGCCGTTACGTACAATGCGTATTGGGGACAACAGGCTCCGACCCGCAAATTGGCACTTTTGAACGCGAAAGAATACGCCACTTTGATGAATGAAGCCTCTGTTGCTTCCAAAGGGGCGATTTTATTTCCAGACCCTGCGGCTTTGGGTACAGGAACGGATTGGCAAGACGCGGTTTTCAATAAATCCGCGCCGATGCAAAATCATGAATTAGGCATTTCAGTTGGCAACGCCAAATCACAATATTATGCATCGTTTGGTTATTACAATCAAACAGGGATTGTCGCATCGCCGCAATCGCAGTGGGAACGTTTTTCGATTCGACTCAATTCAAATCATCAATTGAATCGATATGTAAAAATGGGTACAACCATGGGTTATTCCAAAATCGGTGGCAGATCATCTTCTACGAATAATGAATATGGGGGTGTTTTGAGTCGGGCAGTCAACATGGATCCGATAACGCCCTTGATTGAATCCGACCCTGCAACCTTAAATTCGACGATTTTTAAAAATTTTGCAGTAGTCAAAAATGAGTTGGGACAACCGTATGGTATTTCCAAATATGTGAGTTCTGAGGTTTTGAATCCTGTGGCAGCTACGGCGGTCAATCAAGGGGGCGGTTGGAGTGATAAGATTGTAGGCAACTTATTCGTTGAGGTTGAACCGATTACGAATTTAAAATTTCGTTCCAGTTTCGGAACAGACCTTGCGTTTTGGGGTGGTGACGGTTTTCGACCGATTTATTATTTGAATGCGTCGAATCGGAATGATTTAACGTCGTATAATCGCAATCAAAGTCGCGGTTTGTATTGGGTTTGGGGCAATACGGTTTCATACAGTAAGAATTTCAACGAAAAGCATCACTTTTCGGCACTTTTGGGTACAACTGCGGAAAAAAGTCGGGGTGAAAACATATCGGGCAGCGTTCAAAACATGCCTGTTTCCAATATCAAAGATGCTTCTTTGAATTTTTCATCCGTGCAAGTTGACCAATTTTTTGGAGGTTACGAATATCAAGGCGCGTTATTGTCGTATTTGAGTCGGGTCAATTACGATTATGATGGCAAATACATGCTTACGGCATTGATGCGAATTGATGGTTCTCCTAAATTTGGTACAAACAATAAGTTTGGCAGATTTCCATCCGTTTCAGCAGGTTGGGTTGTTTCAGAAGAAGGTTTTTTGAAAAGCGTGAAACCCATTAATTTTTTAAAAATCCGTGGTTCTTGGGGCGTGAATGGCAATGACCAAATTGGCGATTTTAAATATGTGTCAACGGTTGGCGGTGGACGGAATTATACCTTTGGCAATTTGGATAAATTGTTCAATGGAATTAGTCCGAATGCGATTGCGAATCCCGATTTGAAATGGGAGGAAACAACGCAAACGAATCTTGGTTTTGATGCTAAATTATTCAAACATTTGACGGTTACGCTGGATATTTTCCAGAAAAACACGGCTGGAATGTTGCTTGATATTAGAGTTCCAAGTTATGTTGGGAATGCAGGACCTGTCGGGAATGTAGCGAAATTAGAGAATAGAGGGATTGAATTAGAGTTAGGTTACGAGCAGAAAGTAGGCAAAGTTGTTTTTAATTTGGTGAGCAATCTTTCTTACATTCGGAATAAAATTACAGATTTAGGTCCAGATAAGAAATTTTTAGCAGGTCAAACCTTTAGTCCACAAAATTTAGAAATTCAACGGACGGTTGTAGGCGAGCCACTTGGCATTTTTTACGGTTATAAAACGCAAGGCATTTTCCAAAATCAAGGAGAAGTGTCGGCGTACAAAAACAAAGATGGGGTTGTCATCCAGCCCAATGCCAAACCGGGTGATTTCCGATTCGCGGATTTAAATGGCGATGGCATTATCAATGCAGATGACCGCACTAAAATCGGTGACCCGACTCCAAGTTTGACCTATGGTTTTAATTTTAGTGTGGCGTACAGTGGTTTTGACCTTCTTTTATTTGGTCAAGGCGTGAGTGGCAATCAGATTTTCAAAGCAACTCGTCGTTTTGATTTACAAATGGCAAATATGACGGCGGATGCATTGGGTAGATGGACAGGTGAAGGTTCTTCAACGACTTATCCGAGATTGGTGATGGATGACCCGAATAAAAATTTCAGTCGGAGTTCCGATTTTTATGTTGAAAATGGTTCATTTTTCAGAATAAAAACCTTGCAATTGGGTTATAGCTTGCCTTATGTTTCAAAAGCAGGTTTTACGAAGGCGAGAATTTACGTTTCAGCGAACAATTTAGCAACCTTTACCAAATATTCGGGCATTGACCCAGAAATTGGGGGTGGTAGTTCTGGCGTTCGGGATGGCGGCAGTTATGGCGTTGATAGAGGTTTTTATCCACAAGCGCGCTCGTTTTTATTCGGATTAAGCGCGGCATTTTAAAACACATAGGAAACATAGGTGACATAGGACACATAGGTGCAATCCTTATGGCGGCAGTTATGGCGTTGATAGAGGTTTTTATCCACAAGCGCGCTCGTTTTTATTCGGATTAAGCGCGGCATTTTAAAACACATAGGAAACATAGGTGACATAGGACACATAGGTGCAATCCTTATTAGATTCGTTTTTTAGATGTAAAATATTCAAAGACAATGAATTGAATCGAAAGAAGAAGCATCTCCATGAAAGATTGCCCCTATGTGTCCTATGAAACCTATGTGTCCTATTTTAAAACACATAGGAAACATAGGTGACATAGGACACATAGGTGCAATCCTTATTAGATTCGTTTTTTGGATGTAAAATATTCAAAGACAATGAATTGAAGCGAAAGAAGAAGCGTCTCCATGAAAGATTGCCCCTATGTGTCCTATGAAACCTATGTGTCCTATTTTAAAACACATAGGAAACATAGGTGACATAGGACACATAGGTGCAATCCTTATTAGATTCGTTTTTTGGATGTAAAATATTCAAAGACAATGAATTGAATCGAAAGAAGAAGCGTCTCCATGAAAGATTGCCCCTATGTGTCCTATGAAACCTATGTGTCCTATGTGTTGTAAAAATCAATCTTAGTCAAGTTTTAAAAAATAAAAAAGTATGTCAAAATATAAAATTATAGCTACCTTTTTCGTCCTTTTGATGGCAGCATCTTGTTCCAAAGATTTCATCGAATTGACTCCAAGAGGCACTGTACTGGAAAGCAATTTCTATAAAACCGAAGCCGAATTATTTCAAGGCTTGGTTGCCGCGTATGACCCACTCGGTTTTGCGACCAATTTCACGATGAAAATGGGTTTGCTCAATGCCGCAAGTGACGACACGCATGCAGGCGGTTCGGACGCATCCGACCAACCGAATTGGGTGGCTTATGATAAATTCACGCTGGACCCAAATGTGGGTCCACAAGCGGGTTTATGGTCTAAAAATTACACAGGTATTTACCGTGCAAACCTTGTTATTGAAAAAGCAGAAGGCAATGTTACTGGTTTGACCGCCGATAAAAAAGCGCGATATATTGCAGAAGCCAAATTTTTGCGGGCGTATTACTACTTTGATTTAGTTCGGTGGTTTGGAAATGTGCCTTTATTGACGGTTGCGCCGAGTGCAGATGCGATTTACAAGCAAACGCAATCTACGCCAACCCAAGTTTATGCCCAAATCGAAAAAGATTTGAAAGAAGCGATTGGCACGCCGCAATTGCCCGAAACAGTGGGTGTAGATGAATTGGGACGGATTACCAAAGGCGCGACCAAAGCATTACTTGGAAAAGTGATTTTATTCCAAAATAACAATACACGGATGGGCGAAGCGGCAACGCTTTTGGAAGAAGTCATCACTTCGGGCAATTACACATTGGAACGAAATTTTGCAGACATCTTTAAACCCGATAATAAATTTGGTAAAGAATCGGTTTTTGAAATATATCATTCGGGCAATCGCAAAGGTGATTGGGGCATGGGCATTGATGGCAATGAAGGCAATAAAGATGTACAATTTTGTGGGATGCGCGATTTTGTAGGCGCGGATTATGGCAATGGATGGAGTTTCTGCCCTGTTTCGCAAGATTTGGTAGATGTCCTTCGCAATGACCCGCGTTTTGCGGCAACGGTTATTGATGGCAAGGCGTTGAAAAATGCGGGTGCGAGTTACTCCGCAGGGTATCAAAATACCGATTATTTTATTAAAAAATACGCGCCTTTGGCATCTTTCAAGGCGGTTTCAGGGGAACCTGCGTTGAATTGGGGTTATAATTACAAAGAAATCCGTTTGGCAGATGTATTATTGATGGCAGCAGAAGCCTTCAATCGCAGCAGCAATGATGGAAAAGCACAAACGTATTTGAATCGGGTGCGGGCGCGCGTCAATTTGCCCGCGAAAGCAAGTGCAGGTGCGGCATTATTGGACGATATTTATGCAGAACGGCGATTGGAATTGGCAACGGAAGGTGTTCGTTTTTGGGATTTAATCCGCACGAATAAAGCAGCAACCGTTTTACAAAATCAAGGTTTCAAGGCGAATAAGCATGAATTGTTGCCCTTGCCGCAAAGCGAAATTGATATTATGCAAGGTAGTTTTAAACAAAATCAAGGTTATTGAAACACATAGGTCACATAGATTTACATAGGTCACATAGGTTAGTATAGGCTATGCGTACTTTGTAAATCTATGTGCTATGTGACCTATGTAAATCTATGTAACCTATGTGTTAAACAAAATCAAGGTTATTGAAACACATAGGTCACATAGATTTACATAGGTCACATAGGTTATTATAGGCTATGCGTACTTTCTATGTGCTATGTGCTATGTGCTATGTGACCTATGTAAATCTATGTAACCTATGTGTTAAACAAAATCAAGGTTATTGAAACACATAGGTCACATAGATTTACATAGGTCACATAGGTCACATAGCTTATTATTAGGCTATGCGTACTTTGTAAATCTATGTGCTATGTGACCTATGTAAATCTATGTAACCTATGTGTTAAACAAATATTAAAAATGGAAAAATTTATAAAATGCTGTTTTTCAACAATTTTAGCCATCACTTTGGGGGCATGTACGCCACAAGTAGATGATAAAATTGACATTGGCGGATTGCCTGTTGCTGCGTTCGACGTAACGCCCACTGCGAATCCCAATAAATTCAACTTAACGAGCAAATCCACAGGCGCGTTTTTATACAAATGGGATTTGGGCGATGGCTCCACCTCTGACACAACCGTTGTGTCGGCGGCTTACGCTCGAAAAGGGACGTACAAAGTCACGTTGACGGCTTTCGGCAAAGGTGGCATGGCAACCGCTACTCAAAATATCGTGGTTGCGCAAGATGACCCGACTGCTTGTACGGGCAATGTTCGGTTATTAACCAATTGTGGTACAAAGCGTTGGAAATTAGCCCCTGAAGCAAGTGCTTTGTGGGTCGGTCCTGATGCTACTTTTGGGACGACTTGGTGGGCAAGTGGCGCGGCAGATGTTGCTGCACGAACTTGTCTTTTCAATGATGAATACGCGTTTAGTGTTGACGGAACGTTTCAATACGATAGCAAAGGTGATTTTTGGGCAGATACGGATGCCAATGGCAATATTTTCCCGCCTGCAATGGCACTTATGCCGGGTTGTCACCCGATTTCGGATATGCCGGTGGCACTTCGGGCATGGAGCGATCCGAGTCCGCGCACGTTCAGCGTTAATAATACCGAATTAAAAGTGATTGGTTTGGGCGCGTATATGGGACTTTACAAAGTGGGTACAGGTGCGGAAGTCCTGGTGCCACAAGCCTCTGTGACTTATACAATTAAAGAATTGACGGCAAACCGAATGGTTTTATATGTCAGTTTCGGTGCAGGCATTTGGCGATATACGTTTGTATCTATTTAATTTTTGTCATTCCGCAGGAAACTTTTGTCATTCCGTAGGAAACTTTTGTCATTCCGTAGGAAACTACGGAATGACAAAAGTTTCCACTTCATTCTGTTAAACTAAATAATGTTCATGAAAAATTTACTTCCGCTTGGTGTAATTGCCTTGTTTTGTAGTTGCGAACCCAAAGAATCGGATACGCCGATTCCAGACCCGACGATTTCCATCAGCAATATTGCCCCGTTTGAAGGCGATGTGAATGCCAATTTTAGCTTCAAAGTCACCCTCAGTCGCGCTACGGACAAGACCGTTACAGTGGATTTTGCCACAATGGACGGCACTGCGGGCGCGGGAACAGATTACATTGCCAAAACAGGAACGATTACATTCAGTCCGCAAACGACGGAGAAAAGCATTGAAATTACCATTGTGGGCGATACGATAAAGGAATTGGACGAAACATTTAGTGTCGAATTGTCTAAACCAACCAATGCGTCGATTGGTACAGCGATTGGTTCTGCCACGATTCGCAATGATGATACGTATGTATTCGTGCCTTCGGATGGATATGTTACGCCTGACACTTATACAGGTTACACCCAATTGTTTCAAGACGAATTTAACGGTACTCAAATTGATACCTCCATTTGGGGTTACAACATAGGCACAGGCAGTGGGGGCTGGGGCAATAACGAATTGCAATATTACACGAGTCGTCCTGAAAACGTGTATTTGAATAATGGTAAACTCGTCATTCAAGCCAAAAAAGAGTCGTATAATGGCAGTGCGTACACGTCAGCGCGTTTGTTGACTCAAAATAAACGCACTTTCACCTTTGGAAGAGTGGATATTCGGGCTAAGTTGCCTGTTGCGAAAGGTTTATGGCCTGCCTTATGGAGTTTAGGTTCTAAAATCACTCAAACCGGTTGGCCCGCTTGTGGCGAAATGGATATTATGGAGTTAGTGGGTACGAATCCGAATCAAGTGCATGGTACGCTGCATTGGGGCGCGACACCAGCTTTGCATCAGAGTTACGGCACGTTTACGCGATTGGCGACAGGCGATTTTTCCGATAAATTCCATGTTTTTTCGATGATTTGGGAAGCCGATAAGGTCGAAATTTTAATGGATGATATTTCCTATTACAAAATGGATAGAACGAGGGTCGGAAATGCAGCTTATCCATTCAACGAACCGATTTTTTTGATAATGAATGTCGCTGTTGGAGGCGATTGGCCTGGTTCGCCGACTGCCGCTACCACTTTTCCACAACAAATGTTAGTGGATTATGTCCGCGTTTTCAAAAAGATATAATTGTTTAAATAAAAATTTTCATAAAGTTATAGATAATTTTTTATCTATAACTTTTTTATTAAGTAGTTGAATCGAAATAAATGGTCAACTGATTTGTATCGAATCAAGGTCGGCGGGGTTGCAACCGCACCGACCTTTTGGATAGGTTATTTAATTTGATACCGTCTGCCATTTGTGCCATTAAACGTGCGTCAAGTTTCAAACTTGACGCACGTTATGCTCAAAATAGGAACACGGATTTTAACGAGTTTTTTTAATGATAAAATTTTGATTTACAATGATTTCCATAAAAAAAATGTTTGGTTTAACAGCTTGTTTGATTGCTTTTGGAGGTTGTGACACGCCTCAAAAAGCGATTCAAGCCGTTCAGAACGCCCCCAAAATGCTGTCTGAAAAAGAGCAAAAAATAGAAGCATTGCTTTCCAAAATGACTTTGGATGAAAAATGTGGGCAACTTAATTTTGTAGTCGGACCCATTTTAACGGGACCGACTTTACAAAATCCGCCCACTTCTGCGGATTTAGAAGGTCAAATTCGTGCAGGTCAAATAACAGGTATTTTTAATACGAATGGTGCTAAAAATATTCGGCATTTGCAAGAAGTGGCGGTTAAATCATCTCGATTGGGCATTCCGTTGTTGATAGGCGCGGACATTATTCATGGTTATAAAACGATTACACCGATTCCACTTGGAGAATCGGCGAGTTGGGATTTGGCGGCGATTGAAAAATCGGCAGCAGTTGCGGCGGCAGAATGTGCGGCAACGGGTATTAATTTAACCTTTGCGCCGATGGTAGATATTAGTCGCGATGCGCGGTGGGGACGGGTTGCGGAAGGTGCGGGCGAAGACCCGTATTTGGGCAGTTTGATTGCGGCGGCGCGAGTACGCGGTTTTCAAGGTAAAAATTTAGCGGCTGCGAATACGATTGCGACTTGTATCAAACATTTTGCAGCATACGGCGCACCTGAGGCGGGACGCGAATATAATACAGTTGATATGTCAGAACGGCGTTTGCGAGAAACCTATTTGCCACCGTATCGGGCGGCAGTGGAAGCGGGTGCAGCAACTTTTATGTCTTCGTTCAATGAATTGGATGGTACGCCTGCAACGGCTAATGAATTTTTATTAGACAAAATCTTGCGCAAAGAATGGGGATTTAAAGGATTAGTGATGTCGGATTGGGCTTCTATAGAGGAAATGATTGGGCATGGCAGCGTTGCAAATCGCAATGAAGCAGGTGCTGCGGCTTTAAAAGCGGGCGTTGATATGGACATGATGTCGTATATTTACCTCAAAGAGTTGCCAAAAATGGTTGCGGCGGGACAAATAGACCTAAAATTCGTGGATCAAGCGGTTCGTCGGACGTTGGCATTGAAATACGATTTAGGTTTATTCACGAACCCGTACCAATATGGCGATGAAGCAACGGAAGCAAGTGTTATTCTATCCAAAGAAAATCGCGCAACAGCATTGGATATTGCTAAAAAAAGCATCGTTTTATTGCAAAATCCAAATAATGTTTTGCCTTTGAAAAAAGATACTAAAACGATTGGTTTAATTGGCGCACTCGGGGAAGATAAAGTGGAGCATAATGGCACATGGTCTTTTTTCGGTGAAGCGAAAGATGTGGTTTCGGTAGCGGAAGGCATTCGGGAAAAAGTGGGAAAAAGCACTAAAATTTTGACTTCACGCGGTGCTGATTTATACAATATGGATAAATCGGGTTTTGCGGAAGCGGTCAAAGTAGCGGAACAATCGGATGTAGTGGTGATGGCAGTCGGGGAAGCGGCGGTGATGAGTGGGGAAGCGGCGAGTCGTTCTGATATTCGATTGCCTGCGGCGCAGGAAGATTTAATTCGGGCGGTGATGGCGGTTGGCAAACCCGTAGTCGTTTTAACGTTTCACGGTCGTCCCTTAGAATTGAGTTTCTTGGAAAATCAACCTGCTTCTGTTTTAGCTTGTTGGAGTTTGGGGACGGAAACGGGACATGCGATTGCAGACGTTGTTTTTGGTGATTATAATCCATCAGGGCATTTGCCAATGTCTTTTCCGCGCAAAGTCGGACAAGTGCCGATATATTACAGTTATAAAAATACAGGACGGTTTTATAAAGGCAATTATTCAGAAGCACCGTCTGAAAGAGTGTATCAATCGAAATATCGGGATGTTAAAAATACGCCCCTATTTCCGTTTGGTTATGGTTTGAGTTATACCACTTTTACGTATAGTGATGTCAAATTAGACCAATCCGAAATGACTAATAATCAATCCATTACGGCAAGCATTACGTTGACCAATACAGGTAAAATGGATGGTGAAGAAGTCGTTCAAATGTATTTAAAAGATGATGTTGGAAGCGTTACGCGCCCCGTTCGGGAGTTGAAAGGTTTCCAAAAAGTCATGCTCAAAGCGGGCGAATCGCGGGAAATTACATTTAAAATAACAGCATCTGATTTAGCCTTTTACCGAAAAGATATGAGTTGGGGTTCAGAGGCTGGACAATTTAAGGTGTTCATTGGAGGCAACTCGGAAACGATGAATCATAAAAAACAATGAAAAAAAAACTATTCCACCTCATAGCCATAACGTTTACCATTCTATGGAGCTATGCGACTTCACTCCAAGCGCAAATTTGCTCAGGACTTGGCGGGAACGGTGATTATCGGTACGAAGTTTACACCAATGCGGGAACCGTCTTTTTCAAGATGATACCATTAGCATCGATTGCGGGCAGTGCGTCTGCGATTATTTATGTGAAAGAAGGCAATACGGGCGGTGCTGCTTATCCGGGTTATAACATGGTTGCGTCGGGCGGCAATTTCACTTTCAGCAAAACGATTGCAGCCAATACCATTGTTCGGTTTTATTTTTCATACCAAGTGCCAGCAGGTGGTGAACGCAATTCGAGTTTGAATCCACACGATTATATAGCAGGCACGAGTTGCGTGACGGGTGCGCCGACGGTTTCGATTACCGCCCCTATTGACGCGGCAAGTTACAACGCGCCTGCGAGTGTGACGATTGGCGCGACTGCGGCGGATGTAAATGGAACAGTGCAGCAAGTAGCATTTTATCAAGGTACAACTTTACTTGGCATTGATAATAGCAGTCCTTATAATTTCAATTGGACGAATGTTGCGGCAGGCAGTTATGCGTTGACAGCGAAAGCGACGGATAATGATGGACTTGTTACCACCTCTATCCCAGTGAATATTGTGGTCAATGTGCCGAATGCGAATGGTTATTGTGGTACGGCATTCAATGGCGATTACGAATATAAAGCGGTGACTATCAATAATATAGTAACAGTTACATTGCATCCATTGACTCCAATACTTGGTTCTGCTTATGCGTTTGCGTATTTTCGGGAAGGTTCGGCGAGTGTTCATGCGGGTTATGCGATGACGGCTGTTGGCGGCGATTTCGTTTATAGCAAATCGATTGCGGATAGTACATTAGTCAATATTTACTTTACGTACCAAATTCCGACAGGGGGCGAACGCAATTCAAGTGCCAATCCTCATAATTACGTTGTTGGAACGAATTGTACAGGTGCGGGGATTCCGCCAACGGTTGCGATAACGCAGCCGATTAATAATGCTTTTTTTACAGAACCAGCAACGGTTTCGATTCAAGTCAATGCGGCGGATGCGGATGGTTCGATTCGCAAAGTGGAGTTTTACAATGGCGCGACCTTAATTGGAGTAGATAGTATCAGTCCTTATGCGTTGAATTGGGGCAATGTATCCGCAGGCAATTACCTCATTTCGGCGAAAGCAACTGATAATACGGGTTTAACCACTATTTCAATGCCTGTAAAAGTGCTGGTGAATATTAATTATGCAACAGGCATTTGCGGGATGGTTGGTAATGGCGATTACAGTTATAAAGTGGAGACGTTGAATGGGAAAGCCGTGTTTACGTTTCATCCATTATCGCCAATAGTGGGTTGTACGCAAGCATTTATATATGTAAGGGAAACAGCATCTGGCGTGTATCCCGGCTATGCAATGACGGCAATTGGAAGCGATTTTCGGTTTACCAAAACCATTGCGGATAGCACTTTATTGAGTATTTACTTTACGTACAGTATTCCGACAGGGGGCGAACGCAATTCAAGTACAACGCCCCATGCGTATCGCGTTGGCACGAATTGTCTTAAAGTGGGGACACAGGACGCGCATCCAACCAGCATTCATTTTACCATCGCGCCTAATCCAGTGCAAAATCGGTTGCAATTACAATTTTCGGGAGCGAATGAGGCGGTTTATAGCGTCAAAATCATCAATGCAATGGGGCAACTCCAATTATTGGAATCCAAATTTGAAAAAGAAATAGAGGTCAGCGCATTGGCAGCAGGCATTTATTGGCTTGGCTTAACGGATGAAAAAACACAGCAAACCGTTTACCAAAAGTTTATTAAATGGTAGTTGAGTACCTGACAAAAAGAAAATGTAGTAAGAAATACTAACATCCATTTCGGGGGACTTTACGTAAGTCCCCCTTTTCACTAAACTAAATGGAATAAATCTTGCACCCCCGGTGGTCTCGCTACATTATACCCTTCTGCATACGCTACGCCCATCAATCGCCCATAAGTGCTGTCACGCCCTTTAACATATTCGACAAAATCTTTGGAGGCGATTGGGGTCATGGGTTCCGTGCTATTAGGGTCGTAGAATTGGGATTTGAAACAAAATATCAATTCTAATTTTTTTTCCATGTATTCCGAAATATCGACCACAAAATCGGGTTGACGATAACGGTCTTGAATGTAATGATACACATTTTTCGGTCGCCAAGCGGGTTGAGATTTGCCCTTCATCTGCGTTTCAATCTTTATCAATCCGCTTAGAAAACAGGCATCCGACACCAATTTGGCAGCCCGCCCATGGTCAGGATGACGGTCATCTAACGCATTGGTAAGAATGATTTCAGGTTGATATTTTCGGATGATTTCAATGATTTTCAATAAGTTAGGTTGAGAATGTTGAAAAAAGCCGTCACCTAAATCCAATTGTTCTCGAACCAACGCACCCATTTTTTGGGCGGAAGCGAAGGCTTCTAAGGTACGCAGTTGAGCATTGCCGCGTGTACCCAATTCGCCACGAGTGAGGTCAAGTAAGCCTACCTTTTTTCCTTGTGCAATATGGCTTAAAACGGTTCCAGCAGCACTCAATTCTACATCATCGGGATGGACACCTATGGCTAAAATATCTAATTTGGTCATTATTTTAAAACAGTCTAAAATCTCTTATAATATTTGTACCAACAAATAACGTTACGACAACTGTTTTGTTTTGCAAGATTCGGAATGTGTTTTCAAATCGCTTTTTAGAAGTGAGTTCATTTTCTTATCATAAAATGGAATCTAAAAAAAAATACGCACACTGATAATTTTTTTGTAAATTTGTCGCAAAATAATATACAGATGTTTCCGAAATATGATGTGATAGTAGTTGGCGCGGGTCACGCGGGTTGTGAAGCGGCGGTAGCGGCGGCGAATATGGGGTCGAAAGTGCTTTTGGCAACGATGAATATGCAGACGATTGCGCAAATGTCGTGCAATCCTGCGATGGGCGGCGTTGCAAAAGGGCAGATTGTGCGCGAAATCGACGCACTTGGAGGTTATTCGGGTATCGTGACCGACCGCACGATGATTCAATTCCGAATGTTAAATCGTTCTAAGGGTCCCGCGATGTGGAGTCCGCGTGCGCAAAGTGACCGGATGGCATTTGCGGCGGAATGGCGCAGCATGCTTGAAAAACACCCCAATATTGATTTTTGGCAAGAGATGGTGAATGGATTGATTGTCAAAAATGGACGGGTGTGTGGTGTTACAACTGGTATGGGCATTGAAATCTTGTCCGAAGCGGTGGTTTTGACCAATGGAACGTTTTTAAATGGCATTATTCATATTGGCGAAAAGCAATTTGGCGGCGGTCGCGCAGGCGAAAGTGCGGCTCGCGGGATTACGGAACAATTGGTTTCGCTCGGTTTTGAGGCAGGACGGATGAAAACAGGTACGCCGCCGCGTTTGGATGGACGTAGTTTGAATTACGACCGCATGGAAGAACAGCCGGGCGATGAAAATCCATCGAAATTTTCGTATTCGGACACGCCGACGTTGACCAAACAGCGTTCTTGTCATATTACTTATACGTCTCCCGAAGTGCATGACCTGTTGAAAACGGGTTTTGACCGTTCTCCGATGTTCAATGGGCGGATTCAAGGCTTGGGTCCGAGATATTGCCCGAGCATTGAGGATAAAATCAATCGTTTTGCGGATAGAGATAGGCATCAATTGTTTGTAGAACCCGAAGGTTGGAATACCGTAGAAGTTTATATTAATGGTTTTTCGTCTTCGTTGCCCGAAGATGTGCAGTACAAAGCATTAAAAAAAATCGTTGGATTTGAAGATGTGAAAATGTTTCGTCCCGGATATGCGATTGAATATGATTATTTTCCGCCGATGCAATTGTCATTGAGTTTGGAAACGCGCTTGGTGAAAAACTTGTTTTTTGCAGGACAAATTAATGGAACGACAGGTTATGAAGAAGCGGCATGTCAAGGTATGATGGCAGGTTTGAATGCGGCGTTGGCGGTGAAAGACCAAGAACCGTTTATTTTGAAACGGTCTGAGGCGTATATTGGCGTGTTGATTGACGATTTGGTGAGCAAAGGGACGGAAGAACCGTATCGAATGTTTACCTCGCGGGCAGAATTTCGGATTTTATTGCGCCAAGATAATGCGGATACGCGCTTAACCCCGTTGACGGAAGGACTTGGTATCAAAGGGATGGATGCGCGTTTGGCACGCGTGCGCGAAAAAGTGCAATCTGCAAATGCGATTGCGTTATATTGTCGAGAAAGCAATGTTTCGCCTGATGATATTAATGGCTATTTGGAAACGGCAGGCACACCTGCGATTAAACAACGGACTAAAATTCATAACTTATTGATGCGTCCGCAAATAGATATAATGGGTTTGCGTCAAGCGTTACCCCATTTGAATGAATTTTTGAAAAAATATGATGCAGAATGCATCGAATCGGCAGAAATTGATTTGAAATATGAGGCTTATATTGAGAAAGAACAAGAAATGGCAGTCCGAATGCGCCGTTTAGAGGATTTGAGGTTGTACGATAGCTTGGATTATCACGCGTTGCCGTCGTTGTCGATAGAGGCGCGGCAGAAATTGACCAAAGTGCGTCCGCGCACGATTGGGCAAGCAAGTCGTATTAGTGGTGTGTCACCTTCTGATATTTCGGTGCTTCTAATCCATGTTGGCAGATAATTTTTTGTAACAAAATAAAAAAGAAATCACAACTTGCCTCTCTCAATCGTTTTCAAGGTTGAACATCGTGATTTTTTTTGAAAACATTAATGTAAATGTATTGTTACAATTAATTTACTGTTTTATCACTAAAAAATCGAAATTATAAAATCCATAATTCATGCGTAATCTCCTAACTGTCATTGTTTTAAGTAGCGGGACGTTTTTTTTAACCAATTGTAATCGGGAAGACCGTATGCCCAATCATATTGGCGCGGAAATTACTCGACTGTTGCCTATCTTGCCGAATACGCCCGAATTGGTCGTAAAGGCTTATGAAAAATCGGTCGCAGGCAATGATTTTAATTATGCACGCCGATTGAGTACGGGGCAAACTTTGATAACGGTCAATTCGTTGGATTCTCTGTTCAATATCGAACCTTATGGCGCGACGAAAAACAATATTTTGGAAATCAAATGTCGAGAAAAAAATGATAAGGCGGATTGCGATTGCGTCATTGAGGACGCAGATGGCAAAGCGGCTTATAAACATTTTTTAATCAAGCAAAGTGGACAGTGGATGGTCAAAAATGTTGATTTACTCGGACCTGTTGCGGTGCGAGATACGCCAAGAACGCATTTTTAGGCGTAAGGTGCGGCAAGTTTGAAACTTGCCGCACCTTTTTTTGAATTTAAATGTACAAGGTGCGGCAAGTTTGAAACTTGCCGCACCTTTTTTGCTATATGCTCCATGAAATATCAGCAATCCTCACAAAACGGTTTGTCCAGAGATTTAGCTGCCATACATCGTGACAAAAATAAGGGCTTTTTTGAGCATCGCAAATTTTCCACCAAAAAAATCATTAAAAATGTAAAAATAGTGTTTTTTTTTTGCCCAATACTTATCTTCGCCCGTTGAATGAAGAAAAATAAACCGATTGGACAATCATTTTTAATTTTCAAATAAAGTATGAAAAAGTATTTTAATTTAATCTGGTGTTTTTGTTTGTTTGCTTGTAATCCGACGATTCCGCCGCCGAATTTGGCTGCGGTGCGTTCTGTAACAGATTCGCTTGCACCGCGCACCAATCCCGATAGCGCAATAACACAACCTTTACATACTGTAACGATTGCTACAAATCATTTGGATAGTTGCCGTCGATTTTATGAGCAAGGTTTCGGTCTGACGCTTTCGGGTCCGATTCGAGTCACGGAGGCGCAAAAAAAGATTCAACGAAAACTATGGAATATTCCCGAAAGCATTGATTGGCAATTGTTTACGTTGACACGTCCGAGTGTTCCGGGGCTGATTCAGATTCGGCTATTAGTTTTAGATACACCTACACCAACGATTCATCAAAGTTATCATCCACGAGAATTGGGTGCATTTGGGCTTGGTTTCCCGAATGCTTCCCAAATCAAATTGGACTCAACAATGCGGCAACAAGGCTGGTCAACCCTTGCGCCGATGCAAACCTATGCATTGCCAAGACCTGACGGAACCCAATATCCGTGTTTCGAGACCATTTATAATGCGCCCGATTTTGTGCATGGCGTAGGCATTGAACGCGGTGGGGGCATGTCTCAATTATCCCCGATTGATTTGAATACTCAAATGGGAGGTCCCAGTTATGCGTCCCAAATTGTTACGAGTCAAATGGATACAAATTTAAATTTTTATACAGCTGTTTTAGGATTGGAATTACGAGCAGATAGACATTGGAAAACAGGTTCTGGTTCGGCATTAGGTTTGGATACAGGGATTCCATTTCGATTTTCGCTTATCTATTCGCAAGGGGCGCAATCGGGGCATTTACTGTTTTTGGATTTCAAAGATGGCATTTCAATTCCGACGAAAGTGCCACCCCGTTTGCCCAATCGTGGGATTGGTATGTGGTCTTTTCCAACAAAAAATATGGCTCGCATTTATCAAAATGCGTTGGATAAAAAGGTGAAAATCATTCATTTACCTGTCACTTACGAAAGTCCTGACTTGGGCAAAGCCGCAGTGATGACCTTGCTTGCGCCCAATGGTTTTTTGATAGAAGTCTTTGAAAAACGAAAATAAAGATTTGGCAAATTAGAATAGAGGTAGGTGGATGTAGCAATTGGAGAAATTTTAATAAGATTCACACGTATTTCACCTGCATTCACCTAAAAATCCATGAA
>JAAFJT010000204.1 GCA_013298955.1 Chitinophagales bacterium | reverse complement strand
TAACTTATTGATAATAAACATTTTATAAAATTATCTTGCTTTAAGATAACTTTTGTTAGCTAACCCTTCCATCATTTTCTCATGTAGCCCGTACATCAAATCCATAATCAATTGTTTATACTTTGCATAAACGATTTGTGTAACCATTTCTTCGGATGTAATATCGCCGCCATGCGCCACTCCATTGCGATAGCGCAAAAAAGTTGTCATCATATCTGCCAAATTATTGGGATGCTTGTACGATTTCCAATATTTGTTAAAAGGTTCTAAACTAAAAGATTCTAAAATTTTGTTCAAAACTTCAAAACTTACATTGCTTTGTGTGTTGATGAGGCGATGAATTGGGTGCGTTTTTGCACCAAAAAACAACTCTAATTTATCGTAAAACACCGATTTTTGTTTTAACTTTGTTGGGTATTCATTAAATTGTTTAAAAGAATTTTCAAGATGAAATATGCGAATATTATCACTAAAATCTTCAAAATCAATTTTTAAAGCATTCAATTCATCAATATATAATCCAAAAGCTTGTTGCACAAATCCTTCCCAAATCGAATACATCATTGCAATTGATTGTATTGCAAAAATATCTTGATGCTTTTTAGCCAACTCATATCTTTTGGTAAACAAAACATGTTCTATTTCAAACAAAACAAGGTCGTTTTCCTCAATTTTAGTTAAAAGTTTTGTTTCAAAGTCCATCGCTATTTAAAGATTTAGGTCACTAAAAATTTGATTGGCTCGTTGCAATCTGTTTTTAACTCCAACAGATTGTTTAAAAAGCACATCGTTTTTGAAACACTGAATCTTCTGTCTCAATAAATCGCTATTATTTTTATATTTTTCTATATTTTGCGCCAATCCAACCATCATGCTTTCAAAAGCATTATTTTGATTTTTGAAAAGGGTTCCATCATTCAAACTATCTAACAATTGCAAGGTATCATTAAAACTTTTTTTATAATACATACTTGGAAAATCGATTTGATGAATGCTTTTCTCTACAAAATGGTTTAAATAATGTTCTGTATTATCATCCATTGGTTCTATTTTGTTCAAAAAAGCAACAAATCTTAATATTAATTCTTGGTCGTAACGCGCTCGTTTTTGTTGCGCACTCAAATTGGTCAATTTCTTGAAAATCGGATGTTGACTCAACTCACTCACTAAGGACATTACCGCAGAATCGGCATTCCGATAGAAAATAGTTCTAACTTCTTGCGGATTCAACGACATTCCTAATGAATTTAATCGTTTAAAAAGTTCATATTTAATATTGGTATTGTTCTCTGAACGCAAAATTTCCACTCGACAAACACCGCGTTTCAATAAAAGTTTATATTTCTGCGGCAACGTATCTATATTGAAACCTTTTAAACCTTTTAACAATCCACCTGCTTCTAATTCCCACTTATTCGTATTAAAAATAAGGTCTTCATCCGAAAGGTCATTATTTTCAGCGTCTAAAGGGGTGTCTAACTTGGAAACATCTATATTTAATTCACCAAAAAAGCTAAAAACCGTTGCCAAAATGGGCAATCCATCCATCAATTCCCAAATACCTTCTTCATCTTCCGCCACGAAAATCGGAGGAATCGGGATGGAAAGTAAAATAGATTCAATTAAAGCCGTTTTTTGACTATTTGTCCAACGATAAAGCCGTTGATATTCAGGTTGAATGATTAATTCTTTATTCTTATATAAATTCATCAACACCCCAAAAGATACGGTAATAATATCGCTTGAGAGTCGAATACTTTGACGGGCGACTTCTTGTTCTAAGGCTTGTATATTTCTGAATACTGGTGTCATATTATTTATTGTTTTAATTAATTAAAAATAAATGATTTACACATTATGAATTTAGTTAAAATATTGTCCCAATGAATGTTTTCCGCTATAAATGGAATCAATTTCGTCTTAATGCCTTGACATTTAATCGGTGGAACGCCGATTTTAGAAATGTTTTTAGGAAAATGATTCATGAATAATGCCTTTTGCAA
>JAAFJT010000203.1 GCA_013298955.1 Chitinophagales bacterium | reverse complement strand
CGGTTATGCAGTCTATTTTGATTTAATGTTCAATGATAGAGCGACTGCTAATACGTTGGCAATCCATAAGATGAAAGAATTTGAGAAATTAAATTTGGTACATGATATTAAGATTAGAAAATTATAAAAAATGGATTTTATAAAAATTGAAGGTTTTAAGTCAATTAAATCGGCGCAACTAAACCTCGCGCCGATTAATATCTTAATTGGTGCAAATGGTTCAGGCAAAAGCAATTTCATCCAATTTTTTGAATTTTTAAACCAATTATATGATAGAAAATTGGAAAAATATGTTGCTCTAAATGGTGGAGCAGAGAAGATTTTGCATAAAGGAAGTAAAGTTTCCAATAAAATAAAAACGCATATATCTTTTAACAACAATGTAAATAGTTATTCTTTCAGCATTGAAAAAGGCTCTGATAGCTTTATTTTTGAAAGTGAGGGACTTTGGTATCATAATGATAAGAAAGATTATAGACATTATCAAAAAGAAGCAAGTATTAAGACGGATGATGCATACAGAGCAGAACATATTAGGTTGTATTTGAATGGGTTGAAAAAATATCATTTTCATGATACGGGAAAAAATTCGCCTTTTAATGAAATGAGTCACATTGATAATGACAGTTATTTTTTATATGAAAAAGGAGGCAATTTAGCTGCATTTTTGTTTAAAATTCAAACAGAAAATGTTGTTTTTTACCATCGTATCGTAAAAATCATTCAAAGTATTGCACCTTTTTTTTCCGATTTTTACTTTCAAGCCAATTCTGAAGGTTTTGTAAGGTTACAATGGCAGAACAAATATAGTTCAACCATCTATGGGGCAAGCGATCTATCAGATGGAACGATTCGCTTTATTGCTTTGGTGACGCTTTTTATGCAGCCGCGTTTGCCTCGAAGCATTATTATTGATGAACCTGAATTAGGTTTGCATCCATTTGCCATTGCAAAACTGGCAGGTATGATACAAAGTGTTGCGAAAAAAGGCATACAAGTAATTGTGGCAACTCAATCTGCGGATTTGGTCAATCATTTTGACCCAAACGATGTTATTACAGTTGACCAAAAGGCAGGTGAAACACAGTTCAATCGGTTAAAACAGGAATCGTTATCATTATGGTTAGAAGATTATATGATAGGAGATTTATGGCAAAAAAATGTTATTACAGGTGGACAACCTTGATTTTTTTAATTTATAAAGAAATGAAAATCAATTTTTAAATTTAAATGATTTATGAAAAGAATCATTATCATTTGTGAAGGTCAGACGGAGCAAGCATTTTGCAAAAGAGTGTTATACGATTATTTTGATTTTAAAAATATCCTTTTACAGTATCCAACTATCAAAAAATCTAAAGGCGGTATTGTAGGATGGGCAGACCTCAAAAAGCAAATTGAAACGCATTTAAAACAAGAACCTACTGTTTTTGTAACGACCTTGATAGATTTCTATGGCATTTATGAACATCATAACTTTCCAAATTGGGCGGAGGCTGCAAAAATAGTGGATAAAAATGCCCGAATGGACTGTTTAGAAGTAGGAATGAAAGTCGATATAGCCGCTAAAATAAGGCATCGATATATTCCATATATACAATTGCATGAATTTGAAGGCTTACTTTTCAATAATTTACAAGTTTTCCAAAAGGAAATTCCAGCTGAAGATTTGAAAGATAAAGCTACTTTGATGCACATTTTTGAAAATTTTCCGAACCCAGAATTGATTAACAACACGCCTGATAATGCTCCATCTAAACGACTGGACCGTTTGATTGATGGTTATAATAAAATTGTACATGGTTCTATACTCGCAGAAAGCATTGGTCTTCAACAGATTAGGAATAAATGTCCAAGATTCAACCAATGGATTCTGAATTTAGAAAAGATTGCCTAAAACAAAACGGGTCCGATTATCCTTTCAGATTATCGGACCCGCTCGGCACTATACTAAAACTCAGAATTATTTCCTAAAACCTTTTCCAATTTAATTGTGACCATGCCCTTCATG
>JAAFJT010000202.1 GCA_013298955.1 Chitinophagales bacterium | reverse complement strand
GTCAATAATGGCTCACTAATTCGCATTCGTAAAGGTTTATTTAAAGTACATCCTTATTATTCTCAAATATTTAAATAATGCTAACAATGAATTATTTTGATTATGTAATTTGCCTGTTTGCGGCGGTTGGGTTTACTTGGTTAATTAGGGTAGCCATATCGTGTTTAAAAAACAATTCAAATCGCTCAAAAATAGAAGAATCGGATTTTGAGAGGGCTACGCGGTTGTTGATGGAGGCACAAGACGAATACCAAAAACTGATAGTTGGCGATTTTTACCGAAATAGGGAAAAAATCAAAGGCAATCAAGCCTACCAAAATATTCTAATTCAAGAATTAGAAAAAGCGGGGCGACAGATGCAAGAAAGCGCATATGCGCATGAATTGCCCGACGACATCAACGACTTTTCTTTTTGGTTAAAAAAAAAAGCCCGTTGTTATCTAGTAATTAAAACAAAGTGGTTTAATTGTCCAATATATCGCTATCAGGTTGCATTTAGATATAGATACGTCATTCTTTTTTATAAATGCAGATGGAATATAGAAATTTGGATACATGGTTTAAAAAATCAAATTACATTTCTTTTACAGCTAAAAAACTGCGCTACCAATCGGTAGCGCAGTTTTTTTTTATCTTTTTTTTAATAATCTATCAATCTATTGTATGAGTAACAAGTATGAAACGCCAGCGCAAAGGTTAAACGCTCCTTTGTCCATCATCAAAGGCATAAAAAATAATAAGATTTTAGAAACGATTTCTATTGAAAATCTGTTGACCCGCATAGGTAGCGGTGAAAATGACCTAACAAGGAGATTACGCAACTATAAACTAAGGAATGAGGCGTTATATCAGACGGTCAAAGCGTGGGATTGTTACGGCTTTGTGGTTGGAAAATGGGAAAAAAGAAGCGACGATAAAAATATTAAATACGTGCCACTTGTGGCAATAGACATAGATTATTTAGATTTAAAGGCGGACGGCTCCATGTCACAGGAGGCGCACCGCCTTTTTTTAGAAATACAAATGTCGGAGTTCACATTTGCTTGTTATCCTTCACTTGGAGGCGGTTTGCGGGTTTTGGTATGGACGGAATCATTGCGTATCGAAAACCATAAAGAAGTCTATCAACAAGTCGTACAGCACTTTTGCGACTATTTAAAATTGCCTATAGCCAATTCAAAAAATAAAACAACTGGTATCGACGGCTCTTGTAGCAATCCATCGCGGGCATGGTTTTATACATCGGTTAATCCTGAATGGTTATATGTTGAAACCAATGCTTCTTCGTTCCCCTATACGCACTTAGTTAGACCTGTACAGGAAACAACACATTTACCTATTGTTAGTAAATCAGTTGATACGGGGCTTTTTGCGTCCGATTCGTTGGAGTTTCAATTAGCGGAATTAATAGATAGAAGCCTAAACAAAACCTATTCAGGCAGAAATGAAAGACTTTTTCATTTGTGCATGCGATTTAAAAACAATGATATTTCATTCAATACGGCGGTAGATTATTGTACAAGATTTGTACAAATAGATTTTAAGCAGAATGAAATATTATCAACTGTTCAAAGTGCTTATAAAATCGCAAAAGTACAATATACGCTCAATCAAGCCTTTTTAAATTTCCAAAAAAGAAGTCAATAATATTTAATAATCATGTTGCAATATCTGCGGATTTGTGACATGATTATTTGTGTGTTTTGTGTTCGGGAATAGGTCTTTCAATACGTTAGCACAAGATTCTCAATTTTTTTAACCTAAACAATTAATAATGAATGTTTTGTAAAAAAAACGATTAAAAAGAAGTTAATACTATGTCTATATTTACAGGTTCAATTGTGACAGAAAAAGAACGTTTTTTGCCCGAAAAGATACCAGAAAAGGAAGCCTATTTAGACAAAAGTTCGTCGAAAAAAACGTTTCAAAAGAAAGCAAGAAGCAAGTTTTTCACGGTACCGTTGGCGGTTTCGTTGGCTGAAATCGTTTATGCTGATGGGGCAAAAACACCTTTGGAAAAATCGTATAGAAATAGCGT
>JAAFJT010000201.1 GCA_013298955.1 Chitinophagales bacterium | reverse complement strand
CTAATTTGATTCATTTTGATAAAGCTACTAATTTTTTAAAACGATATGGCATCAATCATCCCAAAAGAAATAGTGCCAGAATTGCGCTTTACAAAGACATTCGCAATCATTTCATTGCTAAAAAAATGACAGGTGATGAGCGAATTAGAGATGATTTTATGTATCGTTATGTATATGATTTTTACTTGGAAATTAATAATTTATAAATAAATTTAAAAATATTTAAATTAATGAAAATCAATACCATTGATGTTTGGCATCAAGTTTTGGTTAGTGGCGATAAAAAAAAGTTGAGCGAATTGATTGCGGATAACGCTGTTTTTCACTCGCCTTTGGTGCATAAACCGCAAGTTGGTAAAGCATTGACCATGATGTATTTAGGGGCGGCGTTTCAAGTTTTTTATAATGAAACCTTTCACTATGTACGCAAATTACAAAGCGAAAAAGACGCTATTTTAGAATTTCAAGTCGAAATAGACGGCATTTTGGTCAATGGCGTTGACATGATGACTTGGGATGAAACAGGCAAAATCGTTGATTTCAAAGTGATGATTCGCCCGATGAAAGCGATTTTATTGATTCAACAAAAGATGTCTGCGATGTTGCAATCCATCAAGGTTGCACCCTAAGTTTTGGAAATTTTTGAAATAGGATGCTTCTGATTTCAAGGATAAAAAGGATATTTTTACTAATGTTACGCAAATTTTATTTTGTTTTCCGAGAGAATATGTTTCGGAAACCTTGAAGGTTTCCGAAACATACGCTTTTTATTTTGTTTTCCGAGAGAATATGTTTCGGAAACCTTGAAGGTTTCCGAAACATACGCTTTTTATTTTGTTTTCCGAGAGAATATGTTTCGGAAACCTTGAAGGTTTCCGAAACATACGCTTTTTATTTTGTTTTCCGAGAGAATATGTTTCGGAAACCGACATGCTTTATCCCTGCGATTTCGGCGTTTCGCCCATAAACGGCTGTTTATAATGCCGCTTGCCTGTCGCCTTATATAACGCATTTGCCACGGCTCCAAAAACAGGTGGAAAAGGCGGCTCGCCTAAGCCTGTTGGGTCTATCTCGTTTTTAACAAATTGAACGTCAATTTTTTTAGGTGCTTCATTGTGGCGAATCATGCGATAATTATGAAAATTGCTTTGTTCAGCAGCACCGTCTTTATGAGTTAAAGCACCGTATAAAGCATTTCCAATCCCATCTACAACCGCGCCTTCCACCATGTTTTTAGCGGCATCAGGATTGATGACAATCCCACAATCCATCGCAGAAAACACTTGTTCGACATAAGGTTGCCCATCTCGGAGGGTCATTTCGACGATGTGCGCCGCATAAGAATTATGGCAGAAATAAGCCGCAACACCCCTATTTTTCTTACGATTCGCTGCATTATCCCAATCCGATTGCGTTCTAACTAATTTCAAAACGCCTGCATATCGGTCTGCATCATATTCATTATTTTTGCCAACTGGGTTCGTTTTAGCACGTTGCAATAATTCTAAACGCAAATCAATCGGGTCTTTGCCCATCGCTTCTGCCACTTCATCCAAAAAGGATTGTTCAGCAGCAGCATTAAAATTAGAACGCGGCGCACGGAATGCCCCAATCGTAATATTGGAAGGGATTTCCCAACCTTCCGCTAAGTAATTATCGACCGCGCCCGCAGGAAAACGATTGGCGTGAATCGGATGTTCAGGAATACCGCCGCCTTTGACGTGAAAACCAATCAACTTTTTATTCGCATCCAATGCCGCCCGATAGGTAGCGGTGTACATCGGGCGATAAATCCCGTAATTCATATCATCTTCTCGCGTATAGATGAGTTTGATGGGCGATTTAACTTTTTTAGAAATCAGCGCGGCTTCTGTAATATATTGTCCATAAGCCCTGCGACCAAAACCGCCGCCCATCCGCGTCATCTGAATTTCAATTTTATCAGCAGGGAGCTTTAAAATTTTCACCAGCGTAGGTTCTACCCAACCTGCGGCTTGTAACGGACCTACTAACAATGCTTTTTCATCAGTCACATGAGCGAAA
>JAAFJT010000200.1 GCA_013298955.1 Chitinophagales bacterium | reverse complement strand
GGATAGGGTTGCAACCTCGCCGACCTTTTGGACCAGAATTTAACCTCCTTTTTACCCAATGAAGACATCATTCGACAACATATAGAAGCCTTTTTAAATACTCAAAAGCGAAAAGGAAAATCTTAATTATTGATTTTCAATTATTTATGAAACAAATAGGTCATCATTGGTAGAAATGATGACCTGTTGTATTGTTGGAATGCGTAGGCGCAGGTCGTGACCTGCTCATTTTGAATGATTTAAATAAAATATTCATAATTACTTGATTATCATAAAATTATGAATGATTCCAAATGGGCAGGTCAGGACCTGACCTTACGATATTATTATCAAAAGAGTCTAAAACCAAACGTTTTATTAAAAAAAACAAAATATTATCAAAATTAATTGGGTATATATTAAATTTGCAAAAATTAAAGCATCTTTTATTCTTAATCTTAAAAATAGTCAAATAATTTATGCCTAACGAATTCAAAATATGTACCTATCAGTTGTTATACGATTGGATTAATAAACATTTAAAAAAAGAATTTGGATACAATGATAGAGAGATTCTAAAACGCCACGCAGTGTTGAATTATACCTCTAATGAAATACCTCGACATCAACTGGAACTTGCACAGAAAGAATTAGATTCTATCATACAAGCAAATATGTGGATATCTGCAAATGAATGCATTAAAATGTGCTCGACTTTCAATAGCAAAATTCAAATACCAGATGATAAAAAAGAAACCTTACATATAGTGGCAGAAGTATTGGCAAATGCATATTTGAATATAAATTTAAATTTGAGACAAAAGTGTTGCAATACACATCAATCTATTATAACAATTATTCAATGTTTGAGTGATAAAGGATTCTTATTTCATGAAATAGACAAAAGGGAACCTCATTTCTATCATTTTATACTAACAGAAAAAAATGAAAGCAAAAAACGAATTATTGCCCATTATAACATCAACAAAAAAGAACTTAATGAATATGTTAAAGATTTTATGGATAAAAAACCAATGAGAATCAATGGAATCTATGTTAATTTTCAAGAAAAAAACGATATATTGATTACTGCTACAAAATTAAATACTGACACAGAAATAGAATTGTTTAAAAAACGATATAGAATTACGAAGGATGCAGATTTTGCTAAGAATTCTATTTGCAAAAATGTAACAAAGCAATTCATATCTTCAAAAATTAGTTCACAAAATCAAACCATAATTGAATCAAGTCAGCCTAATATCAACTTGATTGACAATACAATTGAGGCTAAAAATATAGATATAGGCAATAAAAATATACAAGGCGATCAAATTATAAATTATAATTATGGCATAGATGAAAGCCAATTAAAAAAGCAGTTCGTAACACGAGAAGAATTAGAAGCGGAAGCAGCTAAAGCATCAAAATTGATTGATGGTATAATGCCTGACTTATTGGAAGTAAAGGATAAACTTACACAAGCAAATAGTACTTGGGAAAAACATAACCAAGAATTATCCAAATCTGTGTTGAATTTAACTCAAACTAATCAAGATTTAACGAAGTCTGTGTCTGGTCTTGTTTCTCTAAATCCAGAAACATCAATAATAAAGGATGAGAAAACCAAAATATCTAACTTGAAAAGCAAGGTGACGCAACTTATGAAAAAAGGTAAAACGCAAGAAGCAATAGAATTTTTGTTAGATGAAGCTGAAAATCATGAATGGACAGAATGTGTTAAAGATTTAACTTTATTATTAGGAAGATTCCATCGTTTGAAAACAACCAAAAATAAAGGTGCAGAACACGCTGAAAGTATCAAGGTTGACCATAACCAAATTGATATGGCTTTGCAATCTTTATTAGACGACTTAGAAATTTGGTGAATGGGAACTTTATTTTCTACAAACGGGGGAATCCTAACGGAGTCCATCACGGCACATCATATATATGTACACAACAATTCCATTTTTTCCCAAAAAAATAATTTTGTAATTCCAAAACAAACCGTACATTTGCACCGCCAAAAAGTGCCATATCACTAAGTGAGGTATGTCAATTGGCAATCATTTTTTGATAAATATGTAAAAGGTTATG
>JAAFJT010000020.1:19193-58281 GCA_013298955.1 Chitinophagales bacterium | reverse complement strand
AAAATTATTGATAGTATTGTTTGATTTGATTTTCATCTTAGTACCTTTGTTCTTAGATAAATTCAATTTATTCTTTTGACCACACAAAGGTATAATGATAAATTAAAATAATCAAAATTTTTAGTAAAAATTTTTACTAAAATTAAATTTTTTTTATGATTGAGAGAATATTAGAAATAGTCAACATTGAGAAAAGTCAAGCAGACTTCTGTAGAAAAACTGGAATTGGTTCTTCTAAGATAGCTTATTGGATAAAAAACCCACAATCAAGCCCCGCAATTGAGGCAATTGTATCAATTTTGGAAGTTTACAGCGTGAATGCAAATTGGCTTATTAGAGGCGTAGGAGATAAATTCACTAAAAAAATTGACGATTTTAGTAAAAATGACGATAATTTTACTAAAAATATGCAAGTGAGTAACGGGAATAGCAACAAACAAATCATTGGTAAAAATACTAATGAATTATATGAAATGTTATTGAAAGAGAAAGATATGAGAATATCTTATCTTGAAAAACGTGTTTCTGAATTGGAAATAATTGTAGGCAAGTAATTATATTTATTTACATATTAGCTATTAAAACATGAAAGTACATTCAATAACCATTTCCTTATTGCTACTTGTTGATGCAATTTTTGGGCAAAATAGGGTGAGCATTTTTGCGCCCGTCCAAGAGATTATTATAGAACCTGCGTCTGCACGACTTACAACAAAAGAAACAATTGATATTCGCATTCCCAAAAATACAAAATATTTGTATTATAATGTAGTTGTGCTTCAACCCAAAGAAGATTTTGTATATAATTCAAATAAATCATTAATTAACGTGCTTAAAACGATTCCGAATCCCGCCTTGCAGGGTATAGCAGTGTTGGGAAGTATGTTAAATACGCCATCTGTAGGTTTTCCTGTAAATATAGGTATATTAAAAAATACAGATGACTATTTTGATTTTTTGGGTGGAAAATCATCAACATCACAATATCAAAGCAGTGTCATAAGAGCAAATGGTTTTTTAGATACAGATGACATTGAAAACTTAGGCGATAAAATATGGATAGCCATAGAGAATACGAATATTCGCCAACGTATAAGAGTTGTTATTGAAGCAGTAGCAGAGATAGAATCAGAATCAATCACTTGGACAAAAGAAACCAAATGGAAAACGATAAATAATCGTTTGTTCAATATTAAATATGACATTCCCGAATTTTGGAAATTTCATGCATCATCTGCTGAAAATGGAGTCTTTACAGAAGTTTATAGTGAAAAGTCATATAAAAAAGGTATAAAACACGGTATTATTTTTATAGTAAATGAAGATATGCTGATTCCATATAAGGCTCAAAACCTTATAAATTTTTATAGTGGTGCATTTGTCATATTTAAGTCAGAAAAAGACACAATAACAATTAATGATATTTATTTTTATAGGGAAATCTCATATGCTTACAAAGCATATGAATATGATTCTAAACAGAAAAAAAATATTGGAAAAGGAGGGTTTAACAGATTAGAAACTTATGTTTGCTATCACGAAGGTAGAACTGTCATGTTCAGCATCATTGCAGAACAAGAATACTTTGAAGAGTATTTCGATTTGTTTAAAGAATTAATTGGAAGAATAAAAAAAATAGGTAAGTAATTATTTTTTTAATCATATTTAACAATTTCATTATTATAGATTCAACAACAATGATTGTCTTAGCAGCAATTGCGTTTTTCATTTTTAAAGTTAACAAAAAGGATTCAACAGAATCGGAGAAGCCTACAGAACCCTTGTCATTGCAGGAGCAACCAAAGGAGACCTTGCCAGAGCTACCGAAAGAGCAGGATAAAACGCCTGTACCGCTACCACTACTCTTGTCCTTCCGTAGGAAACAAAAGTCTTTGATAATCAATATTTTGGTTATTAAAGACTTTTTTAATTTAAACCAATTATCATGCAATTATTTTATGCTATATGTAGTGATTTGCATTTCATGGAGTTAGCGGAGGATGAAACGCGACATCTCGTGCAAGTTTTGCGCAAGCGTATCGGTGATACCGTCTTTTGCACAGACGGACAAGGGACGCTTTTTGAAACGCATCTTTTTGAAATCGGCAAAAAAAAGGCTACTTTGAAGATTGTTGCCCAACAAAACAATCTTGAAATCAGAACGCCGTTACATATTGCCATCGCGCCCACTAAAAATATGGATCGATTTGAATGGTTTTTGGAAAAAGCCACTGAAATCGGGATTGCGGAAATCACGCCCTTGATTTGTCGGCGTAGTGAACGAACCGTTTTAAAACGCGACCGTTTGAATCATATTTTAGTGACAGCGATGAAACAATCTTTGCGCGTTCACTTACCCAAATTGAATGAACCAATTGATTTTAAATCATTTATGAATATAAATCAACTCGATAATGTTGCTAAATGGATTGCGTATTGTACCGAAACAACGCGTTTGCCGTTACAACAAGTGGCGCAAAAAGAACAGCCCAATTTAATATTGATTGGGCCCGAAGGCGATTTTATGCCCGAAGAAGTAACTTTTGCCTTTTCAAAAGGGTTTCAAGGTGTGAGTTTGGGCAATCATCGATTGCGCACCGAGACGGCAGGAATCGTTGCTTGTCAAATTATGAATTTATAACACATAGGACACGTAGATTTACATAGAAAATATAGTGCGTTGATTTTAAATTATTTACGCACCATAGATAACCTATATAAATCTATATCAACCTATGTGTCCTATGTGTCCTATGTGTCCTATGTCACCTATGTAAACTATGTGTTTAAAAAATGAAATCATTACAAATTATTTTTATTGCTATTTTAATTATTTCAACGGCGGCTTTCAAACCCGTAGCACCACTTAAATTAGCTTTATTGAAATACAGTGGCGGCGGCGATTGGTATAATGATGTCAATTCGCTCGCTAATTTGGCAACTTTTTGTAATCAAAACCTTGGAACGAACTTCGACCGCGAATTTGCAACAGTGGAAGCCGGCAGTGCGGAGTTGTTTAACCATCCGTTTGTGTATATGACGGGTCATGGGAATGTGGTTTTCAACAGTCAAGAAGCAGAAAACATGCGCAATTACTTGATAGGCGGTGGTTTTTTGTGTGTAAATGACGATTTCGGGATGGATCCATATGTGCGCCCGTTTTTGAAAAAGGTGTTTCCAGAGTCTGAATTGGTTGAATTGCCTTTTTCACATCCGATTTACCATCAAAAATATGATTTTCCAACAGGTACGCCCAAAATCCATGAACATAATGGGTTGCCTGCCAAAGGATATGGCATTTTTTGGAAAAATCGATTGGTGGTTTATTACAATTATGAAACGGATTTGGGCGATGGCTGGGATGATGTGCATAAAGACCCCGAAGATAAACGGATTTTATCCTTGAAAATGGGGGCAAATTTAGTGCGATTTGCTTTTGAACAGTAAATGATTTGAATCAAAAATCAAATAACAATCTGCTATATTTGCTTGCGGAAGCTATTTTTTCTTTAAAAAATTAGACATAAATAATTGAAAATCAGCAAATTAACTTGCGTCAAATTTAAAACTCAGCAGTTTCCGCTTTGGAAATTGTTGAAATAGGATGCTCCTGATTTCAACGATTGGAAGGATTTTTGGGGATTGAAAAACGCCAATGAGCACTCAAAACATCCTCGCAATCCTTCAAATCAGGAGCATCCTATTTCAACAATTTCCAAAGCAGAAATTGCTGTTTAAAACTTGACGCAAGTTTGGTGCATTTAATTGAGTTCAACTATCTACTTATTTGTAACTTTGTTTTTTATTTAAATAAAAACCATGTTCACACAAAGTATCGCTTTTTTGCAAGGCATTTATTTTTTCATCACCCGTTTTTACGCACAAAACCGCCGCATTCAACCCTTATTACGAGATTTGAACCAAACTTTTTGGCAAAAAGAGCCTTTAAGCATCGATTTATGGCGGCGCATGGAAAAATATGGAACTTTGATGCCTGTTGCGGTAGGCGATTTATATTGTTTATTGCGCGGTTATCCGATGTCTGTGCGAGAGCGCGAAATGCAAGATTATTTAAGTTTATTTACGCCTGTTTACGACGAATGGTTTGATAATCAAAACCTTAAACATGAAGATATTCAATCAGCCTTGTTTGACCCCACAAATTTTTCACCCACGCATAAAATGGAAAGCCTTAGTTTGACGTTATTACAACGTTTACACGCGCTCGCCCCAAAAACAGTGGAATGGCAAACCATCGCACATCAATTGACAGAGGCACAAGCCGAAAGTTGCAAGCAAACCGTATTAAATTTGTCATTAGCTGAATTAAACCAAATCATGTTCAAAAAAGGAGGTTACGCGCTTTGGATGACGCGCCTTTTTTTAGACCACCCGATGTCTGATGCAGAATCAACAGTGGTGATGCAAATGGGGGGAGCCATTCAATTCATGGATGATATTTTGGACATCCGCGAAGATTTGAATGCAGGGATTCGCACATTGGTTACAGAAAGTATTGATATTCAATCGTTAATGAATGATTATCATAACGAAATTCAAAAAATATTTGATTTAGCAGCCTTGACTGATTTTCCATTGAAAGCACGCAAACAATTTGAAGCGCGGGTTCGATTGGCTTTTGGGATTGGGACGGTTGCCTTGAAACAGTTGCATAAGGCGCAATTGAAATATGGTGGAACTTTTGACCCGTCTCGTTTAGTGCGTTCTGAATTGGTTTGCGACATGGAAAAACCCATCAATACTTGGAAATGGTATCAGGCTTATAGAGAATTAAGTGATTCAACAAGCTAATTACAACAAGCTAATTACAACAACCTTTGGAGGGTTTTAAACCCTCCAAAGGTTTTATAACTCATTAATCATCAATTATTTACATTCATATCCATAAAATCATGCGTTTTAAAATTAAGTTCGCTTCGATTACCGCTTTTGCCGCACTGGTGAGTGCGCCGCTGGCTCATTGGCAATGCAGCACGTTGAGCAAAGCAGGCAGTGCCGTTGGCAATTTCCTCCTGCCTGCGGTGACAGAAGATGTTAAAATGGGGCAACAAGTGAGTCAAGAATTGGAAAGCAAACCTGCCGAATATCCGATTCTCCCCGAAGCTGGCAATGAAGAAGCCTATGCTTATATACGCGGTTTGACGAGTAAAATCTTAAATTCGGGTGTGGTCGAACATCGGAAAGATTTCCCTTGGGTGGTCAAGATTATTAAAAATGATAAAACTTTAAATGCGTTTTGTACGCCGGGAGGTTTCATTTACGTATATACAGGTTTAGTAAAGTATTTGGATTCGGAAGACCAATTGGCGGGCGTGATGGCACATGAAATTGCTCATGCGGATAAACGACATTCCATGCGGCAAATGATGAAATCGTATGGGGTGCAAGTTTTGGTGGCGATTGGTTCGCAGGCGGCTTCCAAAGACCCAAATGCGCCCAATCAAGCGGCGATGACGATTGGACAATTGGCAACGAACTTGGTGGGCTTGAAATTTAGCCGCGACCATGAGACAGAGGCGGATAATAGTTCCGTCGCTTATCTCTGTCCAACCGAATATAATGCGGCAGGTGCGGCAGGTTTCTTTGAGAAAATTGGGAATGGAGGCTCTCCACCAGAATTTATGAGTACCCATCCAAGTCCGACGAATCGGGTCCAAAATATTCATAGTCAGGCAAATATCAAAAAATGTACTGGTACAGCTAAAAATTTAGATAAATATCAACGGATAAAAGCGTTGTTGTCTAAAAATTAAATGCTCCTTCGCGATACAATTGGAACGCGGATGACGCAGATGGGGCGGATTTTCGCGGATTTTTTATTAAAAAAATCCGCGAAAATCCGCCCCATCTGTGTCATCCGCGTTCCAATTGTATCCTAAAAAACGAAGTTCATTATTTCAAACTATCCAATTTTTTCTGAATTTCATCAATCAATTTGCGTTGGTCGCCAATTTTAGTTTTTTGCTCGCCTTGATTTTTGATATTCACCTCAATATCCGATTCGGCTTGTTTGATTTTAGCTTTCCAGTTTTCAATATCTTTTTTATGGTCTGCATTTTTTTCTTCCAACTTTTTAAGTTGTTTTTCCTGTTTTTTCAACTCTTCTTGTTGGTCTGCCAATTGAATTTTGGTTTGTTCCGCCGCCGTTTCGATGGCATATTTCAAAACCAATTTTTCCGCTTCCGTGTATTGCTCCTTGAATTGCGCCGAAGAAACATACGCGCCACCCAAATTGAACCATACCGTACAAATGGTATTTTCACCCATTTGAAGAAAATTAGTATGTAAATCGACTGTATTGCCTGCGCCGATGCCCGGAATCAAGGCATTGTCCAAGAAATATTCATTATTTTTTTTATCTCTGGAATATTTGCCTTTGAGGGGTTTTACAAAATTTTTCCAAATTTTTTCGGCAAAATCCGTTTTTACTTTGGGTAATTCGATAGAAAGCGAATTATTATTGCCCAAACTCATTAATTTTTCGCCTTCTTTAACCTGTGCAGAAGCCATCATGGGTAAAATCATGACCAAAAGAAGGAGTGCATACAACGAGATTTTTTTCATGAATATGATTTTGTTTAAATTGAAAAATAGATTACTTTGTTATTTTTAAAGCCTAAAAGTTGCATAATTTTTGATAAAGGTACTACACAAGAACCCATAATTCATAATCCTTAAACAAATTTTAACTAAAATTGTATAAAAAATGAATGTCACAAATTTTAAACTTTTATTTTTCGCCCTATCTATTTGCATCGATTCCCCCCTTTACAGCCAAGATATTGATAAAGCCAATCATTTCTATCAAGTAGGTGCATACTCCAAAGCGATTCCGATTTACGAAAAGGCGATTGCACAGAAACCTGATTTGACGGCTATTAAATCCAAATTAGCCAATGCGTATCGGATTCTGAATCAACCCCAAAAAGCAGTTCCTTTATACGCACAATTAGTTGAAAATGAAGCTGTTACGAGTAAAGATGTGTTGCATTATGGCGAAACGCTGATGTCAAAAGGCGATTATGAATTGGCAAAAAAATATTTTCAACGGTACCAACAAATCATACCCGAAGACGCACATGTAAGCCTATTATTGGCGGCTTGTGACAAGGTAAATTTGATTCCGCCGTATTACAAAGAGATTGAACTCATTGATTTCCAACATAATACAAACGCAGATGAAAATGCACCGTTTTTCTATAAAGAATGGCTGGTTTATGCGTCCGACCGCGATAGGGGTTTTGAATTGTTAAAAGTGCCTAATGGGACGACAGGGCGCGACTATATCAACATTTACTATGCTGAACAATGGGATGAAAGCTCTTTTGGCAGTGCGGAATTGTTCCCAAAAGTCAACGAATTGAACAAAAATACGGGTAATTTGACCTTCACGAAAGCGGGAGAAGATATTTTTTTCTGTCGAAACAGCCTCATTCCGAGTAAAACGGGTCATTATAATATGCAATTATACACGGCAAACGCCAAAGACGGTTTGAATTGGCAACATGCTAAATTGTTATCCTTTTGTACGCCTGATAACAATTATTTATATCCTTCGGTTTCGCCTGATGGCAAAATGCTATTTTTTATTGCTGATAAAGCACAAGGTTTGGGTGGCATGGATATTTACGTTTCCCGAAAAACGAAAAAAGGTTGGTCGCGCCCCGAAAATTTGGGCAATCTTATCAATACGGCGGCGCATGAAGCCTTTCCTTTTTACACAGGGCAGGGCGATTTATATTTTGCCTCGAAAGGACATGCCGGTTTTGGTGGATTTGATATGTTTGTAAGTCATTATGATTCAACGATTAACAAATGGGGAAAACCTGTCAATTTAGGATTGCCCTTGAACAGCTCGTATGATGACCATACTTTTTGTTTGGATTCGACGGGCTTTAATGGCGCATTTACGTCGTCGCGGGCAGGGCGCGGAGACGATATTTTTCTTTTTAAAATCAAACAAGCACCGCGTTATCCGAAACCCGATGATAGCACCCGTTATACGATAGCGCGTTTGGATGCTAATGTGACCGTTTTAAAACCACAACGGTCTTATTTACAACACATTACAGATTTGGCAGATAGTAATTTATTGAGAATCAATCAACGTTTTGTGATGGATAACATCGTTTTTGACAGCCTTACTCAATCCACGATTTCAACATCTATGAAACCTACTTTTGAAAAATTAGCTGCCTTTTTGAAAGAAAATCCGCGTTTTGTGATGGAAATTGGCAGTCATTTAGGACAAAATGAGGGTGAAAAAGGTTTATGTAAAAAAATTACCTTAGAACGTGCGGAATTGATTATTGCTTTTCTGCTCGAACAAGGCGTGCCACCGAATCGCCTTAAAGCCAAAGGTTATGGTACATTACAACCGTTTAAAAATTGTCTTGAAATGGATTGTACGCCCATCGAAGCGGCTGCGAATGAACGCATTGAATTAAAAATCAAAGGTTTATAAAAATAATTTAAACTTCATATTTCCTAAATGAGTTGTGAAAATAAACTTGACGCCAGTTTATTTTCACAACTCATTTAGGAAATGCACACTATCTTCGTTTTTCAATGGAAAGATGCTGCGAATTGTCTTCTATTTCGTTAAAATTCTCCTAAAAAAAGTTTAAAAAAATGGTAAATTACCCATCCACAAAAATACTGGCAAGTCTATTGCGTTAAAGCGTTTTTAAACCATTACCTTGTTTCAATAAAAACAACAAAATGAAAAAGACATTACTGGGATTCGCTGCACTTTCCATGCTTTTCTTCGCGGCGTGTAAAAAAGATTCATTAGAACCAACCGAAACTGAAGTTCAAGATATGTCCGTTGCAACGGAGGATTTAGGCAATGCCGAATCGTATCTCCAAACGGCTGAAGATGAAAGCGATGAAGTCGTTTTTTTACGCGGCAATAATCCCGCAGGCACTTGTCCGACCTTGACTTGGACAGGCACGCGCGGCACTTTTCCCAATCAATTGACGGTCGATTATGGTACGACAGGTTGTGCAGGGCGTAGTGGGCGATTGCGCAAGGGCAAAGTGCTTATCAGTTGGAGTGCTGCGCCGACAACCACAGGTTCGTTGCGGACGGTCACTTTCAATAATTTTTATATTGATACGGTCAAATTAGAAGGAACGCGGACTTGGAATAACTTGGGTCCGAATGCTCAAGGTTTTCCTGCGTTCAAAAGAACCGTGAATATTTCGTTGAGCTATCCGGGCAATTTGATTTCAACTTGGGAATCCATTCACACGGTTACGCAAACGGAAGGCGCAACAACGCCGGCTTGGAGTGACAATGTTTTCAGTGTTGCAGGCACTGAATCGGGTACGAATCGCAATGGCAATCGTTACAAAGCGGTCACGACCACCAATTTGGTGCATAAAGTGACTTGTCCATGGTTGGTGACGGGTGTGCGGACGTTTACCAAAGAAGATTTGTTGAATCCACAAACGTTTTCCATTGATTATGGCGTTTCCAATAATGAGTGTGACCGTCAAGCGTTATTGACCTTGCCTTTGGGCGGAACACGGACGATTTTATTGCGAAAATAGATTGAGTTGAGTATAAGTTTTGTAAACACAAATTTTAAAAACACAAATTGTTTTCAAAATTGTGTTTACTTCAACGCAAAAAAGCGAAGTGTTTTTGAACCTAAAGTGCCTTTTTGCACTCAGTTTCGGAAAATTTTCAATTTTCCGAAACTGAAGCATGCCTTTTTCCAAAGTGTAACCCACAGATGAAACATCCCTAAATTTTTTAGGAGCATTACAGGGGTTGAATTAGGATTTTTTAGGATTTTCAAGATTTGTAGGATTGATAAAATCAATCCTACAAATCTTGAAAATCCTAAAAATCCTAATTCAATCTATTCTTTCACCACTTTTCGATTCACCGTTCCTTGCGGAGTCGTCAACGAGAGGATATACATCCCATTCGCAAAACCACTCATATCCAACGTCGGTTCAAAATGTTTCGCTTTATCGTACGTTGTTTGATGAATCATTTGACCATTCAAATTATAAATCCGCAATTGTACTGCCGCTTCAGTCGTCAAATCAATGTTTAAATTGATAACGCCTTCTGTCGGATTTGGTGCAACTGTCCATTGATTTACCCCAATCGACTCCTCTACTGCCGTTCGCAATAAGAAATTCGGGCGAATCGCCAATGCCGCATCTTTCAAACCAGGGGAAAGATACAAAGAAGACGTGTCTGCTACAACCCAACCTTTCAATGTGATGGCAGAATACACATAGACCGCACTTTTTTCATAGCCCAATTTAGACCAGAACACTACTGGTGGTTGAATCCCTTCTGTCATCGAAACCATAAACGTTTGATTTGCAGGGATTTGTACAGGCGTTAACAAAGGCAAGGTCAAATACGTTGACGCAGAATCCGCCGCCGTGATTTGGTATAAAGCCGATTGTCCTTTGAAAACAGGTTTGCCTTGTGCATCAATGGTGTAAATTCTAAAACGAGTGGTGTCACCAGAGCGGTAAGGTGAAAAACGAATCGTAATCGAATTGACCGTTGAAGGCACATCTAATTTATACGAAGTACCAATTTCTGGTTTTTCGACAAAAACTTGTGTGGAAGTCGCACAAAAACACGTCCGATTGTTCCGCGTAAAAGGCAAATATTCGACATAATCGCGTGCCAAAGTCGAGTCGGTCAACGTGACATATGAAGACATGGTATCATTTCTTAATACAAAATCGTTTGGATGTAAAAGGTTTGCCTTGATTTGGTTGCGTCCCGGCTTCAAATTGCTGACCGTATTGCTGCCATTATAAAACGCAGCAGTCATCCCTCCCAAACTGAACGGAACACTTTGAGTGTTCAATAAACTACCTGCTTCACTCCGTGTGTCAAAACGAACATTGCCAACAGCGTTTTGATTTAAAATCACATTGCGCACTTTCGCGCTGACCGTCAAGGGGCGTGCAAAAGGAGTCGGAACCATGGCATAATTCGGTGCAATTTTCATCGAATCAATGCCCGCTTCTGGATACCAAGGGGTCACAATTTCATAACCAACCGTTACGCCTGACAAATCCGTTGCAGGTAAAACCGAAGTGCCTGAGGTGAATTTCGCAACGTGCATGATTAAAACAGGGTTTGTCACTCCCGGTAGGCGCACTAAGGCAGCAGCTCGGGGGGCTTGATTGATGTTTTGAATCAAGTCAAAATCATCTGCAATCATTTTTTGAACGCCAGTCCGTTTTTTCGTGCCTGCCGAAACTTGTGACAACGTTGCAGGATAACCTGTAAAATAAGGCGAACCACCTGCGCCGACATTCAACGGATATTCGATGCTCCGACCGCCATAAAACCAAAAATAAGGACCGCCGGGAGTGGCGGCATCAAATAAAAGGGCTACTTGACCCACTCCATTCAAAGCGACTTCGGTATCGCCCAGATAAAAAGAGTCTTTGACCGTGGTAAAAGTCGTGTCCATGAGCCGATACCGATACGCCGAACCCGCAACCCAGAATCCTTTACTCACGGAATCATAGGCAACTTGATTTTGTGTACTCATCCATTTCGGAAACGGGAAACGTTGCACTTCCTGTCCTGTAATAGGGTCGAGTTTGCGAATTGTATCGGTATTATTCACCCCCCAAATATAATTATCTTTTTGCGTAAAGGCTCGGAAAAAACGAGTTGTATTGCCATTCGTCAACCGGTCGGTTCTCAACGCGCCCAAATAACTGCCGTTTGGCACGCTGAAGCGAATAATACTGTCATTATGCGAACTGGATGCCCAAAATTCATTCGTCACCGAATTGTAAATAAAGGCACTTGTATTCGCTATAGAGTTGACAGGCAATGCTTTACGCAACGTGTCCGCCGCGCTAAACGCAAATTTCATGACGAAATTGCGCCGATTATCTTGCGCTGTCAGGGTTGTAAAAAAACTTAAAAGAGCAATGATTGTGAAATTTTTTTTCATATCAATTTAAAATTTAAATTCAAAAAGAATTATCGAATGAGTGTAATATAGTTATTTAAAATGGTTTCCTTTCCTGTAAAACTTTGATACCGAACCACATACAAATAAATACCTTCAGGCATCATTTCTCCTGTATTGTATTTGCGCCCGTTCCAACCTTCATCTGCTGAGTCGGTTTGAAAAACCACTTCGCCCCAGCGATTGTAAATTTGCATCGAAAAGGTTTTAAAACTGCTCGTCGCATAACCAATTCCTTTGAAAATATCATTATGACCATCGTAATTCGGGGTGAACGCATTCGGCAAAGCATAGGACACAAAAGGTTCTATGTAAACCGTTTTCGCTATCGAATCCGAACAACCATACGGCGTTTTCACCCATAACCGAACCGTCACATTGCCTGTATCGCGGAATAAATGGGTCGGATTTTCTAAAACAGAACCGCCTTTGCTCCCAAATTGCCAAATCCACCGCGTTACATCGGTTGAAGACGCGTTTTTAAACTGTACATCGCCTGTTGCCGTGTGAATGGTTTTTGGATTATAATCAAAATCGGCTGTCGGTTTTGGATAAATGGAAATCCCATTCCGCAAACTAAACGTTTTTTCACAACCATTCCGATTGCGCAGACTCATCGTAACGGGATAATTGCCCGCTTGCGCATATACATGAGTAGGATTCGGGAGGGTACTGCTGCCTACATCGCCAAAAGTCCATTTCAATTGAAACAACGAATCGGGTAAAATCGGCGTACTTTTGAAAACAACATTCGTATTTAAACAACCTTTAATCGGTGTTGCCAATAAATTGACATCATCGGGAATGGGTTGGTAATTGAAATTTAAAAATTTATCAGCATCACAACCAAAACTATTGCGAATGGTCAACCGCGCTTTTTGCGCTCCCTGCGTTTTGTATTCGTAATCGCGGAAAGGCACATCTCCATAAAAAGTCGTATCGGGCAATTGCCAACGAACCCATTTTATGGGAAAATAACTGCTCAAAATCTCACTTTTGAACCGAATGGGACCCGCTTTACACGAATCGAAAGTCATTCCAAACGTGTTTTTGATGCCTGAACCAATCAATACATTCACATATGCCGAATCATAACACCGTTCTCCCTTGTTCACCCAAAGCACGCCGCGATAATAGCCCGTATCGGGAAAGGCAATCGTGGGATGCCAATCCGTGAATCGGCGCAGGACTCCACCGATGTTAAATTCCCAATAAAATTGGTTTACATAACGCAATTGTTTACTATGATTCAAAATCGTAATCGTTGTCGAATCGCATTTGGCAATAATAAATTCTTTATCGCCAACGCGCCGTACGGAATCCGCTTGATTGAGGGCAATATCCACTTTTTTGGGACAATTGACCACATTGAATTGAAATTCTCGATAAACCTTTCCTAACAAAACACCTGCACGCCATTCTTCCACACAAACGGCTACCACAAACTGACCCAAAGAATAGGGTTTCCCTCGAATCATGCCCGTTACGGGGTCAATCGCCACTACGGGATTGCCTGCCATCGGCTGTGTAAACGGATATTGTGGAAACGAAGCCGCATACTGCAAAGGCGGTGGACAATTGTAATTCCCCACAGGCGTTGCCGCAGGAGACGCGTAACAACCCGGACGACCTGCCATGCCGGGACTCGTCAACGGTTGGCTAAACCGATACGACAAACTATCGCCTTCGGATTCAAAGGCAGAATGGTCATATATCAATGATTCACCTAAACAAATCGTCGTATTCGGATAATTATTGAATTTTGGAGTGGAATTATTGGCTTGTTGGGCTTCGGGCGACAAAAATACATGATAATTACTACCCATATTTTGAGAATTAGTGGGCAGATTCGCAATCGAACTTTGATTGCGACAGCAACGTTGATACGTGATACAATACGGCATCGGAAGGCGTTTCAATATCAATTCAAATTCAAAAATGCCTTCATAAACACAAATATTCGGTGGTGGCACGATGCACTCAAAAGTCGGATTTGGAATCGTTATCACAGGTTGGCGGCGCACCAAAAGCATCCGCGAACTATTATTATTACCCACCAAACGCCACAATTCAGGCGAAACCGTCATCTGCTGATAGACGGCAATCGTAATCGTCGAATCCGAATCAATTGCAATATGTCCATCCGCAGGATAACAATCGTAATAAATTTTCAAGGTAAATGCATAGCGATTATTATCGCCTTGTCGCTCCATGAAACGATAGGTCATATCGCCGCCAACAATATGGGTTGCGAAAGCGATTTGCGGCAGCAGCCAAAATGCGACGATGCAATAAAATACTTTTTTCAAAGTAAAACAATTTTTTTTTATGATGTCTTAATGATTCACAGTCAAATGATTATTTACCAATACTTTTAAATAAAAATCAAGAGTAAAAGTAAAAATATATTTTCATAATCAAGGCAAAAGTAAAAAAAATATTTAATTTTGCGTCATAAGAGATTCTTTTTTCACCCCAAAAGGGTTGGAAAAAAAGGTAAAAAATTCATTCTTTCAAAAAAAACTCAATAGTATGAAGCATTTTTTGACATTTTTAGTTGGATGTTTGCTCTGCGGAACGCCTCTTTCGGCACAAACGGTTTATCAAAAACATTTAGGTTCGGCGGGCGCGGATTACATGACCGACATGCAGCAACTGCCCGATGGCAAATATGTGACTTTGGGCTATACGGCGCAACGCGATAGTACGTATGCTCAATTTTTCAAATTGGATTCTAATATGAATGTGATTTGGGCGCGCACCTTCTCGTTTAACAACCAAATGAAGCCTACCGAAATCACGCAAACCTTAGATAAAGGTTTCATCATCGCAGGGCGCACTTGGCAGACACCAACTGCGGCAGCCAAACAAGGTGGTTTTGTCATCAAAACGGACTCCCTTGGCGTGACGCAATGGCAACGCATTATTAAATTTGACGGTACTGAAACCATTGTCAAAGTAACCCAAGAGGCGGATAGTAGCTTGCGTTATTTTGTGGCGGGCGCGTTGACGAGTTCGTACATGAAGGCGGATAAACTCGGAACGCCTGCCAATGCGGGTATCAGTCCGACGAATGGGGCTGAAGATTTCATCATGCGTAAAGTGGTGAAAGTGGGTCCAGAACGTTTTGCGGTGATGGGCAGATTCCCGACTTCGGAGGATTATATTATTATGATGAACCGCGATACGATTCAATGGGCGCGGGAATATACGGGTATTTTCAACACGGGTCGTTTTATGGATTTGACAACGGATGCGGCGGGCAATCTCTATTTTACAGGCGATTACAAAGTGGGTGCGTACGAATTGCGCCAAATCCATGTGGGCAAATTGACCCAAATCGGTCTGGTTCGTTGGACGACGGTTTTGCCTTTAATCAAAAATGGCGGACGCGGCATTGACACCACTTGGCGATTTACAGTTGGGAATCATATTCAATTGGTGGGTCGGAAATTGTATGTAGCGGGTAGCATTTTGAATGAACATAAAATGTATAGCAATGCGACGATTACCGCAGTGGATACAGCAGTGCCAAGTGTCGGTGGTAAAAACTGGCTTTGGACGCGCACTTATGGACAAGGGACTGGGACGACCGTAGATAGTTTTTCAAGGGTTTTCCCTTTGTCGAATGGTCAATTATTGGGTGCAGGCAGAACATCATTGGGTGGAAACTTGAATACATCCAATTTTTATTTTGTTAAAACGGATTCTGGTGGGGTCAATTCTTGCAATTACGGTTCTTATGGACCCGTAGAAGAAGTGAGCAGCACTGCTTTTTTACCGATTTTGCAACAATACATTGGTTTGGCAACGCCCTTAGCCAATCTAACGACTTACACGGACGCGATTCCCAATAGTGCGAATGCACCGCTTGGCGCAACTTCCACTTTATGTACGGCACAAATTTGCGCACCGGGCATTGTGACCGCCGCCATTACGCCGTTGGCAATCTGCGCTTATGATTCGGTAACCGTCACTGCTTCGGGCGCGTCGAATTATCTATGGACGAGTTTATTAGGCTTGCCGAGTGCGCGAACCGATTCGACGTTTAAAATTGCGTTACCTAATGTCGGCACTGTTGCCTTCACGATAGCGGCACAACCGCGTTCTCAAAACTGTTTTGCTTCGCAAACCATCAATGTTACGGTTCGACCGTTGCCTTCGGCGGGGATTGCTACCCCGAAATTGATTTGTTATGGCGATTCGGTCTCCATTTCGTCGGGCGCGACAGGCACGATGTTATGGTCATCAGCTACGAATACGCCTTTTAGACAAGTTTCTTTGGGAAGTGTGATGGTCAAACCGACTACTTTTGGGGTTCAAACCATCAATGTCAAGGTGACAGACCCTGTGAGTTTGTGTTTAAATTACAATTCGACGACTGTGACCGTGCGCGATAACGTTACGCCGACGGTTGATTTCATTGGATTGGGCTGTCCCGGACCCGAGATGACGTTGCGGGCAGTGGGTACGAATGAAGGCGCGACTCCGTATTTTGATTGGTTGGTCGATGGTGTTTTGGTGGGCGGCAGACGCGAATTGATATTAGCGAATGCAGTGGGCAAACGCGTTCAATTGGTGATGAATGTCGGTACCGATGTTTGTCCTGCGCCCCCGTCAACGCGTCAGATTATTGCGCCCGTGAAAATCGTGCAATGTCGAGTCGGAACAGGTGAAATTGCCGCTTTGCAAAGTCTATTGGTATATCCGAATCCGACACAAGGCGATTTTTCAGTGAAAATGGATTTAGACGCTCCGAAAACAGTGTGTTTCCGCATCCTCAATTTATTGGGACAACCAGTACATATTGTGAAACCGCGTTTGGTCGGTGCAGGTGAATATGTAGAATCATTTAATGTGTCTAATTTGGCTGCTGGAATGTACTTAGTGGAAACCAAATTGGATAATCAGACCGTGATGACGAAGATACAAGTGCAATAGGACTTTACGTAAGTCAGGGGACTTTACGTAAGTCCCCCATTTTGGGGGACTTACGTAAAGTCCTATTTATTGCGCCACAGTACTATACGCCTCTATCGGCGGACACGTACAAACCAAATTTCTATCGCCTGCTGCATTATTGACGCGCCCTACACTCGCCCAAAACTTGTAGCCCTGCCGCAAATACGGCAATGGATACGCCGCTTTCGACCGACTGTATGGATATTTCCACTCATCTGCCGTCACAATATCGCAAGGATGCGGCGCATTGGACAACACATTATCATGCAATGGATATTTTCCTTCCGCAATTTCATCGATTTCTTGTCGAATCGACAACATGGCATCACAAAAACGGTCTAATTCGGCTTTGGATTCACTTTCGGTGGGTTCAATCATAATCGTTCCCGCCACTGGGAAACTCAACGTCGGCGCGTGAAAACCATAATCTGGCAATCGTTTTGCCACATCTTCCGCCGAAACAACGGCTTTAAACGGACGTAAATCCAGAATTAATTCATGGGCAGCCCGTCCATTTTCACCCGAAAATAAGATGGAATACGCACCTTCTAAACGCGCTTTGATATAATTGGCATTTAAAATAGCATATTTTGTTGCATTCGTAACGCCTTGACTACCAAGCATTCGGATATAACCATATGAAATTAACAAGATACTCGCGCTGCCATACGGTGCGGCTGAAATCGCTTTGATGGCATTGCGCCCGCCCGTCCGCAAGACAGGATGACTTGGCAAATACGGTGCAAGACTCTTGTTGACACAAATGGGTCCCATACCCGGTCCACCGCCGCCGTGTGGAATCGCAAACGTTTTATGCAGGTTCAAATGGCAGACATCCGCGCCAATCTTGCCCGGACTCGTCAAACCAACTTGGGCATTCATGTTCGCGCCGTCCATATAGACTTTGCCGCCTCTATCGTGGATGATTTTACAAATCGTTTTAATCTCTGTTTCAAAAACACCATGCGTTGATGGATACGTCACCATCAAACAAGACAATTGCGCCGCATGTAAATCGGCTTTCGCCAATAAATCGGCTACATCAATATTGCCTTTTTCATCACAAGCGACGACCACAACTTCCATGCCTGCCATCACCGCACTTGCGGGATTCGTGCCATGCGCCGATGCAGGTATCAAGGCAATCTTTCGATCCATGTCGCCTTTCGCCTCATGGTACGCCTGAATCACCAATAAACCCGCATATTCGCCCTGCGCACCCGAATTGGGTTGCAAAGAACACGCGTCAAAACCCGTACATTCGCACAACCATTGTTCTAATTCATGCAGGATTTTCAAATACCCTTTCGTCTGACGGGCAGGCGCGTAAGGATGAATATTCGCAAACGCTTCCCAACTGACAGGCAATAATTCTGCTGCCGCATTCAATTTCATCGTGCATGAACCCAATGAAATCATCGAATGCGTCAAGGATAAGTCCTTGTTTTCCAATCGTTTAAGGTAACGCATCATTTCCGTTTCGGTATGATACGAGTTGAAAACAGGGTGCGTCAAAAACGGCGTAGTACGCGGCATCCCAATTTTCATATTATTTTTAGAAATATCTAATCCAAAATCAAAAGCGGCATTTCCAAAAGCAGTGGTGGTTGCTTGCGCAAATATTTTGACGACGCGTTCCAATTCAGCGCGGTGATGCGTTTCATCGACGCTAATCGTCAAATAATTTAAACAAAAATGGAAATTCACCCCCGAATCCGAAGCAATTTTTTGGATTTTGCGCAAAATATCGGGTGGCGCAATGATTTTCAACGTATCGAAAAAGTTGACATTGCTATTTTTAAAACCTAATTTTGCCAATGCCGATTCTAAGGCAACAGCCGATTGATGCACGCGTTCCGCAATCGCCCGAATCCCAGTTTGTCCATGATACGTAGCATACATGCCCGCCATAATCGCCAATAATGCCTGCGCCGTACAAATATTAGAAGTCGCTTTTTCGCGGCGAATGTGTTGTTCGCGGGTTTGCAACGCCATTCTGAGGGCAGGTTTGCCATGCGCATCCGTCGAAACGCCAATGATTCGACCTGCAATCACGCGTTTAAACTCGTCTTTCGTGGCAAAAAAGGCTGCATGCGGTCCGCCAAAACCCATTGGAACCCCAAAACGTTGCGAATTACCCACGACTGCATCTGCCCCCCATTCTCCTGGCGGTTGCAACAAAGCAAGGCTCAATAAGTCGGTTGCGACCGTCACATAGACTTGTTTTGCCGCCGCTTCTGCCGTCAAAGCCCGATAATCTTCCACTGCGCCATCCATATTGGGATATTGCAAGAGGATACCAAAAGTCTTATCCGACCAAACCATTTTATGAATATTGCCAACGATAACATTGATTTTCAACGGTTTAGCGCGACTTTTCAATACATCAATCGTTGCGGGCAACACTTTATCGGATACGATGAAATCGTTTAAAAATTCTTTTTTTGATTTTTTATTGCGCCAAGCGTAAAACATCGCCATTGCTTCGGCGGCGGCGGTTGCTTCGTCCAATAAGGACGCATTGGCAATCGGCAAACCCGTCAAATCGGAAACCATCGTTTGGTAATTCAGCAAAGCCTCCAAACGCCCTTGCGCAATCTCGGCTTGATACGGCGTATATTGCGTGTACCAACCCGGATTTTGGAAAATATTCCGCAACAAAACCGCAGGCGTAATCGTCCCAAAGTAGCCTTGACCAATGAAATTGGTAAACACTTTGTTTAAAGCGGCAGTTTCTTTCAAAGATTGAAGGTATTCAAATTCGGATAAGGCATCTGGCAAATGAAGGTCTTTGCGCGAGCGAATCGACGCAGGAACGGTCTGGTCAATCAATTCTTCTAAGGATTTGACCCCAATGGTTTGAAGCATTTCGGCACAATCAGTTTTGTTAATGCCAATATGTCTTTTGTGAAATTGGTCGAAAGGTCTAAATGGATTTTGTATCATAACGGTACAGCAGCAAAACGGGTGGTTATGCGGTTTTTAGTTGAAAATGAACGAACTTGTATTGAAATTGCGTACAAAAGTAACAATTTTATGAAAACCTAAACATTTAAACGGGTAAAAAGTTGGCAGATTGGTTCGCACAATTATTTGGAAGTTGCTTTTATTTTGGTTTCCAAATTCGTGGTCGAATAGCCGTCTCGAAACGGTAAACTCAATACTTGTCCGCCGTTTTCCAACACCCAATCCGACCCAACAATTTGAGTAGGTTGCCAATCGCCGCCTTTGACCAAAATATCGGGTTTCAACAAATAGATTAAATCATAAGGTGTATCCGATTGAAAGACAACGACTATATCCACACTTTGCAATGCCGCTAAAACGGTTTGGCGGGTCAATTCGTCATTAATCGGTCGATGTTCCCCTTTGAGGCGGCGCACCGAATCCGTCGAATTGAGACCAACGACCAATTTATCGCCTAATGCCCGCGCTTCCGCCAAATAACGCACATGCCCATAATGCAGCAAGTCAAAACAACCATTCGTAAAGACGATTTCAAGTCCTTCAGATTGCCATTTTTCAACTTGTAATTGCGCTGTTGTTGCGTCTAATATTTTGGATTCTATTGTTTTAAACATTTTAAATAAAATTTATGATTTAATATTTTTAAAACACATAGGGCATATAGAAAGACATAGAACACATAGGGGCATTGCTTATTAGATTCGTTTATTTTTCGGATATAAAACCTTGAAAACAAGGAGTGAATCCCAATAATAAGTATATCCATGAAAGCTCACCCCTCTTCCTATGTGTCCTATGTGTCCTATGTGTCCTATGTGTCCTATGTCTTCCTATGTTTCCTATGTGTTTTAAAAAGGCTGTTAGAAATTTTTTTTGCCTCATGTGGCAAAATTAACATTTTACAGTCTCTAATAGGAATGACAATTGTTAAAGATACTTTATGTTCGCTTTTGAGCAACATCGACTGTTTAAAAAAACCTGTAGCTGTATCAAAAAATCGTTTTTTTCATTAAAAAAAACTTTGTACTTGGGAACGAATCGTTACATGCAAAAGTTTTCCATTCATAGCTCTGCCTAACGAAAACCGTTTTTTTTCGGAAAGCATTGCTCTTGTTGGAATTGTTTTTTCTTTTTTTTTTCGCAGACACCGAACCAACATATTATTATCACCCTGATTGTTTAACAAGAGATAACACAATGCACCCGAATTATGGTACTACAAGAAGTATTAACCTACGATGAGACCGAAAAAGGACTCATTCGGAATGCGTATCGCCAATTGTTGCGCTCGATTAAAACCGAAGTAACACCCGAAGACCATCGAAACATTCGCAAAGCCTTTGAACTCGCCGTGCAAGCCCATAGTTTGCAACGCCGAAAATCGGGCGAACCGTATATTTTGCACCCGATTGAAGTGGCGCGCATTTGTAGCGAAGAGATTGGATTGGGACCTACTGCTGTGATTGCGGCGTTGCTCCACGATGTTGTCGAGGATACAGACGTGACGTTAAAAGAAATTCACAATATTTTTGGCGAAAGAATCGCCCTTTTGGTCAATGGTTTGACCAAATTGGAAAATAATTATGATGTAGAAAGCCCTCAAGCGGAGAATTTTAAAAAAGTATTAGCCACGTTGTTGCAAGATGTGCGCGTCGTTTTGATAAAAATGGCGGATCGATTGCACAATATGCGGACGCTTGGATCGATGCCGCGCCATAAACAATTGAAAATCGCGGCAGAGACGGATTATATTTACGCGCCGTTAGCGCATCGATTGGGTTTGTATAAAATCAAAACAGAGTTTCAAGACCTCTGTATGAAAATCACCCACCCGACCGAGTATAAACAAATCGCCCGCGAACTCGCCGAGACCAAACGCGTGCGCGAACAATATATTGAAAATTTTATTCAACCCATCAAAATTGCGTTGAATGAAAGTGAGTTTAAATACCGCATTGCGGGTCGTCCGAAGTCGATTTTTTCCATTTGGCAGAAGCTCAAAGCCAAAAATGTTCCCATTTCTGAGATTTATGACTTGTTTGCGGTTCGGATTGTGTTGGATGTGCCGCCGAATAAGGAACGAAATGCTTGTTGGCAAGCCTACGCGGGCGTGACGGAAGTGTATAAAAGTGTCGCGGAACGCTTGAAAGATTGGATTAATACGCCCAAAGCGAATGGTTATGCGTCCCTACATACGACGGTGATTGGTCCGCAAGGGCGTTATGTGGAAGTGCAGATTCGGACGGAACGCATGGATGATATTGCGGAACGCGGTTTTGCGGCGCATTGGAAATACAAAGGGGTTGGTAATCAAACCGATGTCTATGAGGCTTGGTTGGACAGTGTGCGCGATGTGATTGCGACAAATGCGGGCAGCAGTACGGTTGATTTCATTGAAAATTTCCGCGCAACCAGCCTTTTCACCGAAGAAGTTTATGTTTATACGCCGAAAGGCGATACGAAATTGTTGCCGAAAGGCGCGACCGCTTTAGATTTTGCATTTTCGGTGCATACCGATGTCGGTTATCGGTGTCAAGCGGTGCGAGTCAATGACCGACTCGTGCCAATGGGATATGAATTGAAAAATGGCGACCAAGTAACGGTGATGACGGCTAAAAATCAACGCCCAAATGAAGGTTGGTTGGAATTAGTGACCACAGGCAAAGCGCGAGACCGCATCCGTCAAGCCTTGCGCGAAGAACAAAAACAAGCAGGTGCGTTTGGCAAAGAAGCGTTAGAACGGAAATTGAACCGAATGGATGTTGATTTTAATGAATCCGTTGAATTTTTGTCCAAACATTTTGGTTATAAAACACCCTTGGATTTGTATTGCGCGATTGCGGCGCAAATCGTTGATTTACAAGATTTTAAGATTTTTAAAGTTGAAAAAGGGCGATTGATTTTCCCACAAATCATTGTCGAAGAAGAAGTCAAAGGCGATGCTAAAACCGATAATCGCAAAAGTGTTTTCAAGGCTGGAACGGCAAAAGCACAATTATTCATCGGCGGCGAACCTGCGAATTTATACGTGCATCATTTTTCAAATTGTTGTAATCCCGTGCAAGGCGATGATATTTTTGCGTACTTGGGCAGTGGCGGCGCGTTTAAAATCCATCGAACAGGTTGCCCGAATGCAACGAATATGATGGCAAATTATGGTTTTAAAATCCGACGCGCCGAGTGGGGCGCGGCAACAAATGCAACTTTTGTAGCAGATTTAATCCTCACAGGCATCGACGGACAAGGCGTGATTGAACGCCTTTCGCGGCAGATTTCGCGGGAATTGGATTTGAATATGCGTACTTTTTATATGAAAAGTTTGCCACACGGCGGTTTTGAAGGACGTATTAGCATTGTTGTAAAGAATAGAGACCAATTAGAATTGTCGATTCGTGCGCTGAAAAGCCTGTCAGATGTTTCGTCGGTCATGCGCGAAGATTAAAAAATAGGCTTCGATTTTTCAATTAAGTACTTCAAGTGAAATAACCTATCCAAAAGGTCGGCGAGGTTGCAACCCTATCCAATACCCACAAAATGATTGTTGGTATTCAAAGGATTCTACAAAATAAAAAAGGTGCGTAGCACCACAACATTTGTAGCAAAACGATGAATCAAGCCGTTTCGGAGTGCGTAGCACCGTAACATTGGTGAAACGATGCGAATGTTACGGTGCTACAAATGTTGCGGTGCGACGCACCTTTTTGATTCTGTGGGTACTGGATAGGGTTGCAAGCTCGCCGACCTTGATTCGATACAAGTTAAAACTTGTCGCACTTTTTTTCCACCAAAACTCCGTTTTCAATTGAAAATAAACTTATACGCTTATTTTTTATTCAAAGCATCAATCACATCATGTGTAATATCATAGGAAGTATTGGCATATAAAAACGAGCCACCTTTAACATAACTCATTACAAAATCATACCCTTTGTCTTCCTTCATTTTCTCCAAAATCGCCGTTACTTTTTTCTGCAACGTCTCATTAAATTTCTGCGTTTCCTCCATCAAACCTTTGGCACGGCGGTCGCGTTCTTCCATAATCGACTTTTCTTCCTGCATCAATTGCTGTTGTTCTGCCTCCAAAGTCGCACGCGGTGTATCGCCTTTTTGCGCTTTTTCTTGCAAACTCATGGCTTTTTGTTGCAATGCCCGTCCTTTTTCCTCCAAAGAAGCCGATAAATCACGCTCTTTTTTCTCAAATGCCTTTTTCTCGCTTTTGAAAAAAGTATATTTTTCGTAAAGCGAATCCAAGTTGACATACATCACTTTCAAAGACGGAGCAACAGGTACAGGAACCGTTACGGTTGCACCAGTGGAGTCTTTTTTTGTGACCATCACAGGCGCGGGCGGCGCACTGCGTTTCCAATATAAATTACCCACTAAAAGGAGTAAAACGGCGTTCAAGGCTAATGAAATTGCGCCAAGATTTTTCATATGTACGAATGGTTTTGTTGACAAAATCCTATTTTTCGGCGGCAAAGCTACTGAAATCCTTCCAATTCTAATCATTATTTTTTGTCAAAACCCTTGCTACTTTGCACGATTCTTTCGTCAATAGTTCACTAAGTAAATTATTTTGTTGTTGAATTAACTTTTTTTTTGCGAAAATTCGCATCCAATATGCCCAATTTTATATTTATTTTTTAAATATTTTCAAAATATAAAATGTATTTTACCTTTTTTTTAGAATAAAATTCATTGTCATATCTACATATGTAGTTTGATAGATACAAAAAAAAATGAATTTTTATTTGGTTAATTCAAAAATGATTAACTATATTTACATTTATTTTGAGAACTCAGAAAGTGGTCATATTCTTGTAACCTTTTTTTAAAACCAAATTATATTCATGCTTAAATCGTCCTCAAAAGCGTCCACCATGCCCGAAGCTACGAACCCAACCGAATTGAAACACATTCGCAAAAGTGTCGAAGAGTCTATTATACTCGGCATTATCAATCTTGCTGATACGATTCGCAAGAAAGGCGATGTCATTTGTCATCGATACAACATCACCACACAACAATGGATTTTGATGTTGCACCTTGCTAATGACCCTAATATTCCGTACTTTGAAGGCAGCCGTATGAAAAAACAAATGGTTGCTGCCGAATTAGCGGATGCACTTAATGTGTCTCGTCCTAATATTACAAATTTAATTAATTCATTGATTGAGAAAAATTTAGTTCGGCAAATCGAAAATAAGCGCGACCGCCGCCAAAAATATTTAGCCTTGACGGAAGACGGTTGGAAAATCATTGATGGCATTGAGCCGATTCGCCGAAAATCCAATCGCAAATTGTTGGCAGACCTGACGGCGGATGACAAACAGAATTTTTTCGGATTTTTAAAATATTGTATTGAAAAATTCGCACTCGCACCCAAATCGTAACCGAATCTTAGATTGTTTTTTTATAATTTAAAAAATCATTGATATTCAAGCAATTAAGACAATTTTTAGGTTCTAAACCACCTTTTTGGGCGGCAAAAACACCATACTGAACATGGTCTATCCCCGCACAACTATGCGCGTCTGGATGAATCCCAATTAAAACCCCCTTATCCATTGCCATGGGTATTTTCGTCCAATCCAAATCCAATCGATAGGGATGGGCATTCAATTCTATGGCGACTCGATTGGCTGCACATGCATCTATAACCTTTTGATAATCAATGGGATAGCCTTCCCGTGAGAGCAATAATCGCCCTGTTGGATGTCCAAGAATGGTTGTATAGGGATTTTCAATCGCTTTGATAAGTCGAGTGGTTGCTTTGTCGATGTCCATTTTGAGGTTGGTGTGGATAGAGGCGATGATAAAATCAAATTGTTTTAAAATATCCTCCGCATAATCCAACGAACCATCATTTAAAATATCGGATTCGATGCCTTTTAAGATTTTAAAATCCGTAAATGTTTTGTTGAGCGCGTCAATTTCTGCCCATTGTTGGTACAAACGCTCTTCTTTGAGCCCATTTGCATAAAAAGCGGCTTTGGAATGGTCTGTAATCCCAATATATTTAAAACCTTTTGTTTTGGCATAATGCGCCATTTCGGATAACGTATTCAATCCATCTGAATACGTCGTATGCGTATGAATCACCCCTTGCAAATCCGCAACCGTGATAAGTTGCGGACGCTGTTTTTTTAAAATAAAATCAGCGTTTTCGCGCAAAACGGGGTCAAGATATGGGATATTCGCTTTTTCAAAAACGGTTGTTTCAGTAGGCAAGTTTTTGAAAGAAATACCTTGGGTTTGTTGCACAAAAGCGTCTAAAAAAGGGCGCGTTCCTGTATATAAAAATTGTTTTGAACCAAAATCATTCGGTTCACAAGTGTATAAAATCGCCGATTCGATGGCATTATCCAACGTTTCGGGCGTGAATACGTACTGTTGTTCTTTTTTTTGAATGGTTTTTAAACCTTCTAATTCATTGATTTCCAATGGATTCAATCCTAATAAAATTTCAACGCGCTCAATCACAGGCAATTTGCGTCGAAAGGCACCGACGAAAGCAATCGGCGCGTTTGGAAACATTTTTTTCAAAAGATTTAAAAAATGATGGGCAGTTGCTTCTACCGTTGCAAAGTGGATTTGATGTTCTGATTTGAAATAATATTCTAATACTTTTTGGATTTCCGTTTGCGTTTTTTTGCCAAAACCATGTAGTTCAATCAATCGATTTTCAGCACACGCATATAATAATTCTCCAATGGTTTCAATGCCCAATTGTTTCCAAATCGCGTGGATTTTTTTAACGCCTAATCCTTTGATTTGCAACATTTTAATCACACCTGCGGGCGTTTTTTGGGCATAAGTTTGGAAAGCCTGAAGTTGCCCTGTTTGCAACAATTCCATGATTTTTTCAGCCGTACTTTTGCCAATGCCTTTGATGGCTTGCATCACAGGCAAAGGGCAATCGGCAAGAGGCGTTTCCAATTTGCGCAAGGTGATATACGCATTTTGATACGTTTTAATTTTAAACGCATTTTCCTCATGCAATTCCATGATAGCCGCAAGGTCTTGGAAAGCGCGAGCGATTTCTTTATTGGTCATAACAAGTTGATTCTAAATCCATTGTGAGCAATATAAGCGATTGGGTAGTCGGGAAATTTATTTCCCGACTACCCAATTCACCCTTACAAATTAGGATACAATCCATTTTGGTAATCTTGAATAATTTGATGCACTTCTGCGGCAGTAAGTCCTGTAATGTCTTCAATGAAATCATTCGTCCGCCCTTTTTTGTGATTCCGCATCACTATTTCAACTTGACTTTGCATTTTACCTTCGATTTTACCTTCGATTTTACCCTCCATTTTACCTTCGATTTTACCCTCCATTTTACCTTCGGTTTTAGCGGTATCGGTTACATTTTTTAAATCCCGATAATATTTTAAACTTTCTTCATAATCTTGGCGTTCTTTGCGGTTCATGCCTGCAAGGTCTGCCACTTTAAAGAGCTTTTTAAAGATACCATCTTGTAAGACAGATGGTATTTCATCTAAATTTTGAAGATTTTTCAAAACAAAAAGCCATTTATCTTGAAACGTTTTTAAATCAGATAACGGTTTGTTAAAATTGGGCATCACCAAATAGACGAATAAGAGTTTTTTATAAAAAACCTCATTATCTTCGTCTTTAAGTTGAATGGTGCGCACCACTTTGGAACCCTTTCTATCAAAAGTGAAATCCAACACCGCAATCGTATAAACTGCCGCTAATTTGAAATTCCAGTTATCTTTCTGAATCGCTTGTTCTTGAATGGGAAAGGTGGTGTAAAAAAGGGCTCGATCCTTAAAATAGGTCTGTTTCGCCTTCTGCATTTCCACCGTAAACCGCGAACCGTCTGCGCCCTGACAATACAAATCATAGACCGCTTTTCTATCTAAGGGCGTATTGCCATATCGGTCGGTTCGTTTGTACTCCAACGTCGTAATTTGGTGATGCACAGGGAGTAACGTATTTAAAAAATGAATTAATAATTCTTTATTTTCCTCTGTGCCGAAGATTTTTTTAAACCCGAAATCGGTAAACGGATTGATGAATTTCTCTGATGTTGCCATTGTTATTGAATTTGCTAACAAAGATAAATCGTTTTAGGCAAAAAATAAAAAAAAGATGGAAAAGCAGCGATTTAGACGCTAATACCGTTCAATTCATAGAAATTTTAAAACGGAATTTGCATATATCAAGCAAAATTGACTAACTTTACAAATCGTTTCATCTAATGAATATTGCTTTGGATTTAGGTTACGCAGAGGAACAACATTTAGTGGAAGCCTGCATCGCTCGGGAGCGATGGGCGCAAAAAAAGCTGTATGAGGATCATTACAGCAAGATGATGTCTGTGTGCCTACGTTACGCGGATAATGAGGATGATGCATTGGATATTTTACATGAAGGTTTTATAAAAATATTTAAAAATATTGCTAAATATCAGCCCGGAACGGCTTTGACCGCTTGGATTCGGACGATTATGGTCAATACATCAATTGATTATTACCGAAAAGCGGTGCGCAGGCGCACGGACGACCTCGACCAAGCCTATTCATTGAGTACGGATATACCTGATGCGATTTCGCGGTGTTCAGAAAAAGATATTTTGCAGGCGATTCGGCAACTTACGCCTGCATATAGAGCTGTTTTTAATTTGTATGTGATTGAGGGTTATTCACATAAGGAAATTGCGGAACAATTAGAGATTACAGAAAGTACTTCTCGGTCTAATTTGGTCAAAGCAAGATTGAAATTACAAGTTTTATTGTCAGGAAAGTATGCAGCACATGGAGAATAGAGAAAATGATTCATTTTTTGATGATATAATCCGCCAATCCATGCAGCAAATGGAGGCAAATGCGGACCAGAAGGGGGACAATAGCCCTGCACCTGATTTCGATTTATTTGAAAAACGGCTTCGGCGCGTCGAGGAAAACGATGATGAGGCGTTTGATTATTGGATTCGGAAGGCGGCAGAACGGCAGGATGTACCCTTCAAGGCGGCGCATTGGACGCGGATGGAGCAACTTTTGGAGGAAACTTTTTCTTGGAAACGTTATATCATCCGTTTCAAAATTCCAGAATTAGTACTATCGGGTTTAGCGATTTGGACTTTTTTCAATGTTTTTGAAGGCAGTTTTCCACAAGCGAATGTGCCGAATAAGGTTGACTTAAAAGCACAATCGGTTATCAATCAATCGATTACACCTGCAAATTCGTCGGTGCAAGGTAAAGTCGTGCCTATTGCGCCACAAGCTAAATCAAATTTTAATCCGAAAAAAGATTGGAATCAGAGAGCAGGAGATGCGCCTTTGACAAAAGATGCGCCTGTGAAGATTGAAAATAAATTCCAATTTAAAGGAGCAGGTGAAAATGCACCTCAAGCGGCGATTGAAAATCCCAATTTGCCTGTCGAAAAAGCAGTTGAGGAGCGAGTGAATCGGGCTTCGTCAGCAATTGCGGCGATGTTACCCACTCAGAAAGTCACTGATTTGTCACAACAACCCATTTTGAATGACGCAAATTTACAACGAATTGAATCCGAAAATAAATCGAATGGTATTGCTATCAACGATTTAAATATAGATAAAAAAAATATTGAATTAATTGATGCCATCGCTATGATTCAACCCGAATTATTGAAAGCGGAATCGACGGTTTTAGCACCTGTTTCTTTGCGGGAAACACCTGTTTATAAACCGCGCCGTGTTCGGATAGGGATGTTTGGAGCGTTCAATGCGGATCACGCGAGTACTTTTTACAGTGCGCTTTCGATTGGAGGCAAGTCTGTCACGGACGGGTATGGTGCAGGGGTGACGGCAGGATATCGCAAAGGCAAAACCGAAATTGAATCGGGTTTGACGTATTCTTACAAAAGTTATCGTCCTGTTGAAGCGATTTCGATTACGGGTACTTTTGGGGGCGGCTATGAGCGAACAAAGCCTAAATTGGTCGCTTTCAATATGGTACATATTCCAATTCATATGAATCGTTATTTAGTGGAAAAACAAAAATGGAGTATGTATGGGATTGTTGGCGGTTCGGCAAATGGCGTTTTACAAACGGATTACGATATTGAAACAAGTGAGCCTGTGGCAGCGCGCGTTTCAGATAATACGTCTTTCACCAAACAAGCGATTAAAGAATTTTATAAAGGTGGTTTGCTTGAATCTGGTCAGTTGAAAGATAATTATTATTTCACTGCCAATGTCGGAACGGGTATCGAATATCATCCGACGTTTAGAGGGCGGTGGAGCCTTTTTGCGCAAGCCTTGTATCAACAACATATTGGGAAACAAGGTGTTGGCACGAATCAAGATAAAATTAGTACTTTTTCTGTACAAGTGGGTGCGAAAGCGCGTTTGTAATGACAGATAAATTAGGATAAATTGGAACGCGGAAGACACGGATTGAGGAGATTTTCGCGGATTTTTTGTAAAAAATCCGCGAAAATCTCCTCAATCCGTGTCTTCCGCGTTCCAATTTATAAAACTATTTTTTTATATTTTGCAACCTTAATGCGTTGATTTACAGCACGATGTACCCGCCAATATTGGTACAAATACCCACAAATCCATACCAAAATCGCCATTCCAAAAGTCATCCAATAACTATATTTAAATACATTTTGATAAGATTTAAACAAAGTTCGTATTAAAATCAACTCTAAAAGCACTAAAAGCGCGGTCGTCAACCATAAAAAAATCGCTACGGCTCGACATCGCCGAATTAAATTTGGATTTGCAGCATGCATTGCTTTTTCCAATAAAATAGCAACATGCTCCTCTTTAGGGTTAATTTTAATCAATTCTTCAAAAATATAAACAGCTTTATCATATTGCCTTTCGTGCATGAATGCCATTCCTTTTTGACATAAGATTGATTCAAAAATACGTTCTCCATTGATTTCCACTATATTATGTTCCATGACATAAGCAATCAATTCGTCCGAAAGCCGAATCACTTGCCAATAATCGCCGATTCCAAACAAGGCGTTGGAATAAACCCATGCGATTTCAGCATATGTTTCTCCATCTAATTGAAAAACATATTTTTTATTTTGCTCGACAAAGGCGATAATACGTCTAAAATCAGTCGGTTCTATCGACTTAAAACGTTGATACAACCGCGAATGAATCGTATAGGAAGATGCTGACATGGGGCAGATGCACTCAAAAGTGAATAGAATTGATTTAAATTAAAGCCCAAAAATACGCTTTTTATTAAAATAATTTTGCAAAAAAAGTGTAAATTATATTTTTTCCTTCGTCAAAAGATAGTGTATCTATGGATTTCACGGGATTGGCGCGAATTTCCAGATTCAATCCCATGACAATCCGCATCAATCCATACATCCTCAACCGTATTTTAAAGAATCCAAGTCTATAATTTTAAGGATTGCATCACGTGCCATGCCGCTAAATCATACCTTAGACGCTCCGTTTGAGCAATGGCTTCAAGAGCAGTTGCACAATTTTCTTTTTTTGCAAATCCGAGCCATGAAGCCAATATGTTGCCCATATCTTTGGCATGTCTGAGGATGCAATCTCTTTCCATTTCAATATTTTTTGCCCAATATCGCTATTCATAATCATTTGTGCAACCGTTGTTAAGATTAAAATAAAGATAATTTCAAATTTGAAATTATCTTTGCATAACGAATTAAAATCTATCATTTTAATTAAAAATAATTCTAAATTATAAATCATTTTATTTTAATTATTTAACTAAATAAAACTGTGCAATTTCAATTAACTGAAGAGCAACTTGCCGTTCAAGAAGCAGCCCGTAGTTTCGCACAACAGAAGCTTAAATCGGGTGTCATCGACCGCGATAGTCGCGCTAAATATCCTAAAAACGAAGTCAAAATGATGGGTGAATTGGGTTTTTTAGGCATGATGGTCTCGCCCGAATACGGCGGTGGCGGGATGGATACCCTTTCCTACGTTTTGGCGATGGAAGAGATTTCAAAAATTGATAATTCGTGTTCGGTCATCATGTCGGTCAATAATTCCTTAGTTTGTTGGGGATTAGAACATTATGGAACGCCTGAACAGAAAAAGAAATATTTACCCGATTTGGCTTCGGGTAAAAAAATCGGTTCTTTTTGCCTTTCTGAGCCTGAAGCGGGCAGTGACGCGACGCGGCAGCGCACCACCGCAGTCGATATGGGCGATTATTATCTGCTCAATGGCACGAAAAATTGGATTACGAATGGCGGCACTTCCAAAATTCATTTGGTGGTTGCGCAGACGAATGTGGCGGCAGGACATCGCGGCATCAATGCTTTAATCGTCGAAACCAAATGGAAAGGCGTTGAAATTGGTGCAAAAGAGGATAAATTGGGGATTCGCTCGTCGGATACGCACACGATTATGTATAATGATGTCAAAGTGCCAAAAGCGAATCGGATTGGCGCGGACGGTTTTGGGTTTAAATTCGCCATGAAAACCTTGTCGGGCGGGCGGATTGGCATTGCGGCGCAGGCTTTGGGCATTTTGGGCGGCGCGTATGAACTCGCGTTGGCGTATTCCAAACAACGCGAAACGTTTGGAAAACCGATTGCGCAACATCAAGCGATTGCGTTCAAATTGGCGGATATGGCAACCGATTACGAAGCTGCCAAATTAATGGTGTATCGGGCGGCGCGTATCAAGGATTCGGGCGAAGATTACACGACGGCGGCGGCGATGGCAAAATTATTTGCCTCTGATGCGGCGATGCGACATACGGTGGAGGCGGTGCAAATTCATGGCGGATACGGTTTTGTGAAAGAATATCATGTAGAACGGCTGATGCGCGATGCGAAAATTACGCAAATCTATGAAGGGACTTCTGAAATACAGAAAATGGTGATTGCGCGGAGTATATTGAGTTAGCACTTACGTAAAGTCCCATTTACATAAGTGCTTTTGAATCCGTTTATCGCCAATATTACAAAATGATGGCGGCTTGCGTCCGCCAAAACAATGGTTCAAAGGAGGGTTTCTGAACGCCCTCCGAAGAACAGGCTTTTGAAACGGCTATGAAAGCGAATCAATTATTGCGCGAAAAAGTTGGGTTGTATCGGGATTTGGTACAACGGATTATGGTGAATAGAAACCAATAGATCCATGCTCTTTTTCGCATCTTTTTAAACAAAAATTTGTTGTAATAAAGGTGTATTAAAATAGTAATTAATTGACAGAAATTTTTATTTTGAGGAATTTAAATGAGTTGTTTTCTGTATTGACAACCATTTTTGAGTTTCACAAAAATCATTTCGCTAATGAAGCGAAAATATAATAGATTCCTTTTCCAACTAAAACCATTATCATTCATTTTCAATTCGTTATGAAAAAATTATTTTTATTAGACGGTCATGCGCTGGCGTACCGCGCTCATTATGCGTTTATTGCCCGCCCGCTTATCAATGCAAATGGGGTGAATATTTCTTGCGTAACAGGGTTTACACGTACTGTTTTAGACGTTTTAAAAAAGGAAAAACCGACGCATTTAGCGGTCGCATTTGATTTATCAGGTCCCACTTTTCGGCATGAACGCTATCCTGAATATAAGGCAAATCGAGATGCGCAACCCGAAGATATAACGATTGGTTTGAAATCGGTGATGGATATTTTGGAAGGAATGCGTATTCCGATTATCACAAAAGCGGGTTTTGAAGCGGATGATGTTATTGGAACGCTTGCGCAACAGGCTGAAAAAGAAGGCTTTACGGTGTATATGATGACTCCTGATAAGGATTATGCTCAATTAGTTACGAATAACATTTTTTTATATAAACCTGCCCGCAGTGGTAATGAGGTAGCGGTTTTGGGTGTAGAAGATATATTAAAAAATTGGGGTATCAAACGCGTCGAACAAGTGACCGATTTTTTGGGGTTGCAGGGGGATGCGGTGGATAATATTCCCGGCATCAAAGGAATTGGACCCAAAACGGCGACTTTATTGTTGGAAAAGTATGATACTGTTGAAAATATTGTCGCACACGCGCCCGAATTGAAAGGGAAACAGCGCGAAATGGTCGAAATGTATGGCGCAATGGGCTTGCTTTCCAAAGAATTGGCAACGATTGATACGAATGTGCCTGTTCAATTTGACGCAAAAAGTTTTGAAGTGAGTGAAGATATTGATAAACCGCGTTTGTCAGCGATTTTTAAGGAATTGGCAATGCGGAGTGTTGCAAAAGAGGTTTTGGGGAAATATGAGGAAAAAATAGAAGAAACCCCAACACAAATCATTGAAAATCAACAACTTGATTTATTTGGGAATCCCATTGTTTCAAAACAAAATTTGAATCAGCCACCAACCAAAGTGGTTAAAAATGAAGCCACAGGCGAAGCAGAAGCGGCTTATTCTGTTGCCGATAAAAATATTCATAATACAACCCATCAATACTATTTAGTTGATAATCAAGCAGATATAGATGCTTTAATTTTAAAATTAAAACAAGCTAAAACGGTTGCTTTTGATACCGAGACGACTCATATTGAGCCTGTTCGGGCGGAATTAGTGGGCATGTCGTTTTCGGTGACGGCAGCAGAGGCGTATTATGTGCCTGTTCCCGCAGACCCACAACAAGCGCGGGCTTTTTTAGAAGCGTTTAAACCCATTTTTGAAAATCCTGCGATTCAAAAGATTGGACAAAATATAAAGTATGAAATCATTGTTTTAAACAATTATAATATTGTTTTGAACGGCATTTATTTCGATACGATGTTGGCGCATTACTTAATTGAACCCGAATTGCGGCATAATTTGGATTATATGTCTGAAACATATTTGAAATATGCACCGATTCGGATTGAAACCTTGATTGGAAAAGGCAAAAATCAATTGTCGATGCGCGATATACCTGTTGAAAAAGTGTCGGATTACGCGGCGGAAGATGCCGATATGACTTTTCAATTGTATTCGTTTTTTAAACCAACCATTCAATCGGATAAAATCTTATACGATTTGTTTAGAACGATGGAAATGCCTTTGGTTTCGGTGCTTGCGGCGGTGGAATCGGAAGGGATTCGATTGGATGCCGCTTTTTTGGAAGCATATTCCAAAATTTTGAAGGTGGATATTGTGGCGGCTGAAAAAAAGATATATGAAATTGCAGGTTTTCCATTCAATATTGGTTCCCCGAAACAGGTTGGAGAAACCTTGTTTGACAAATTAAAATTGCCTTATCGGTGGAAAAAGACGAGCAAAACCGAACAATATAGCACCGATGAGGAAAAATTGGCGGAATTGGCTTTGAGTCACCCGATTGCAGCCGCGATTTTGGATTATCGGAGTTTGTCAAAATTGCAATCGACTTATGTGGAAGCGTTGCCGAAATTGATTCATCAACGCACGGGACGAGTGCATTCTTCGTTCAATCAAGCGTTGACGGCAACAGGGCGTTTAAGTAGTAATCAGCCGAATTTGCAAAATATTCCGATTCGGACGGAGCAAGGGCGCAAAATAAGACAGGCTTTTATCCCGCGTGATGCAAATCATATTTTGTTATCTGCCGATTATAGCCAAATAGAATTGCGTCTCATCGCACATGCGGCGGATGAACAGGCAATGCTTGAAGCGTTCCATGCGGGACATGACATTCATCAAGCGACGGCGGCGAAAGTCTATGGCGTGCCGTTACAGGAGGTCACGGCAACACAACGGCGCAATGCTAAAACGGTCAATTTTGCGATTTTGTACGGGGCGGGCAGCACGAACCTAAGTAAGCAATTGGATATTTCGCGTTCGGAAGCTAAAACATTGATAGACAATTATTTCGCTCAATATGTGGGACTCAAAAAGTATATGGATAAGGTGGTGGAACAGGCGCGAACCGATGGTTTTGTGACGACTTTGATGGGTCGCCGCCGTTATTTGCGCGACATCAATAGTCGCAATGACCTTGCCCGCACGAATGCGGAACGAATGGCAATTAATACGCCGATTCAAGGTTCTGCGGCGGATATGATTAAAATTGCGATGATTCATATTCATAATTATTTGAAAGACAATCATTTACAAACTAAAATGATTTTGCAGGTGCATGATGAATTGGTTTTTGAGGTGCCTAAATCCGAATTGGAAATCGTGAAACCGATGGTAGAACGGTTGATGAAAACAGCGATTCCAAATTTGAAAGTGCCGATTATGGTGGGCATGGGCGTTGGAAACAATTGGTTAGAAGCCCATTAAAGCGCATCAAGGTACAGGACTTTCGCTCGCATGGATAATGGAAGTCATTGATTATCAATTATTTGTGACTTCGATTGATAATGCTGAAACCTATCTTGCGATTGCGCGAGCGCATTTTAGCCTTTGGATAAAAAACAATCAAGACCAAAAGTTTGATTTGATTTTTGCGGATGCTTGGACAGGCAAATATGAAACGTTACTGTCCAGCAGGACATGACCAAAAGAAGGACTTACGTAAAGTCCCCCATTTTAGGGGGACTTTACGTAAGTCCTCTACAAATCTTCCAATATCGGTTCTTCAAAACCTTCTTTTTTCACTTTCAAGGTCATCACTTTGCGTTTTTTGCCTTCCAAATATTCCAATCGAATGGTTTCGTTATCGGTCATATTGATTTTCATGGGGCGATGTAAATTGGATTGTAAAAAAACAATCATATTTGTTTTTAAAATAGGCATCCAACCTGTTGCTTCTTGCGCCCAAATGGAACCGCCCAAAATACATTCTTGCAATTTCGGATTATTCAACTGTTTTTCGGGTTCCATGCCCACTAAAACCAACATTTTTGCTTGCCCATTTTCATAAAAACCTTTCCGAAATAAGGTTTTGACCTTCAAATAGCCCGCGCCAGAACACCAATCATGGTCCGCAGCCATTTCTTGAATCAATGGTTCATTCCCATTGCAGGCGAAACGCGTCATGCTATCCGCGCATTCCTCCGAAAACCATTTTGACATCCATGCACAATCATCTTCGGTATTAAAAGATTGATTTACAACCGTTTGGGAAGCTAAGATATTTGTTTTTTGGGTATCTGCCGCTTCATTTTTGCAACTTGCGCAAACCATAAAGCATAAAAAAACATAATTTATAAAAAAAGATTGGTTTGTAAACATGATGTTAGATTTTAATAATTTAAAAAAAAACAGAGTCGCTATAACCCTGTTATCGCGCCTCTGTTGATTTTATTTGTATCCATTTAAACTTGAATGGATTGGATTTTTTGTAAAAAGAATCCAATCTATCCAAGTTTAAAAATTAATGAAATTCCAATTCAGAAATACACATATCATTGCCTTTCGCGCCTTTTTTATAACGCGTGATTTCGACCCGCACTAATTTCGTTTTCACACTTTTTTTGAAACTAAATGTTTGGCGATTGCGTGAATCTTTTAAATCAAAATTCATCGGTTTGTCTCCATCAAAACTGATTTTGACTTCCGCAGCGCGTCCATTTTGTTTCCAAAGATTATCGCGGTCGTACCCTGTGATAATGCTCATTTTGTGCAAAGTGCGTTCCGCAGGAAACTCAAAAACAATCACTTTTTTCTTTTCAGTGCCCTCAATACACCAAGCCGTCGCATCGCTATTGTCCGACAAATTTTGCGCAGAGTAACGACTACTACCATTCAACGTGGAAGAAGCGCGTACTGAAACGTCAGAACTGCTTGCCGATTCCGCTTTTGCGCGAGTCGGCGCAGCAGCAACTGGAACAGGAGCCGCTTCCACAGGTGCAGGCGCGGGAGTCATCACCGCAGCAGGATAATTCGTTATCGGCGCACTCGTTACCGCCCCCGAAATAGACGCACCCAAAACACTTGCACTTGGCGCAACCGTTGCATATGGATCCACAGGCGAAATATGATTTCGGTAATCACGTACCCAGCCCAACAAATCTTCTCTACTAAGGTCACTCAACAATACATTCTTCCAAAACTGAGTTGCTTCGGCGGAAAAAATACCGCCTTCTGTGCCAATTAAATCCGATTCAGCATTCTCCATAAAGATGACAGGTGTGCCTTTTTGCACAAATTCTGCCACGCGGCGAATGTTATCTACGCCAAAACTCGGCTCAAAACGGTCACCGTCCAAGACGCGTGCGCAGCCCAAAGTCGGGCTATTCCGCCCGCCGTGAATCGCAATCGCTTCTCCAGTCCGTCCTTTGTTGCGGTCATGTGCGTTTGGGTAATCCAAAACAAGGCTAAAACCACCAAATTTATTGCGTTCATTGACATTTGTAAGGCTTTTTCGGTTGATAATGTCAATTTTGTACTTGCCAAGAGGCGTTTTTTTATCGCCGCGCCACTGTTTATTGCAGCCGTTGAGTCCATAAACGGTTGGAAATTGGCTTGTCACCATCATTTGGTCGTTCACGATTTCGACCAAACTCACATACCCCTTCAATCGCCCACATTCAGACACCGGTTCGGGGTTTTCAATCTGGAAAAGCAGAAATCTGCTTGCAATTTCGCTTGCAGAAGCCCCGAAAGAGAGCAACAATAAAGCGAGTAAAAAACTAAATCTTGAGTTAGTCATAGTTTTTTTTAGTAAAATGTTAAAACTCATCATTTGGGTAACAAAGTTAATGAAATGTTTGGTTAAATTATTTATTTTGACGCAAAAACGCATTTTGTAACGCAATATTTTTTCAAACGAAATATTATGCCGAAAGTTTATTATATAAACTCCATTCGTCAAAGCCTTGTTAAAGGCGTTGAAGGCTGGTTTTGAGCGAATAGCAAGACGGTTGAGGACATACTTTATACGAGTTACGCGGGAAACCAAACCTGTTTTTGTGAACAATTTATTAAAAACAATGGTTTGATAAGGTAAATCGGCTCAGTTCCATTGCACGGAGTTTGTTTTAAGGCGGCAAGATATGGACTAAATGTCGTATTTATTTATTTTTCAGTGTAAATAGTTCAATTTTAGTATAAAAAAAGAGGTTTGTTTAAAATATTTTTTTTAAATCAATATAAAATTTTAAAAAAACAATTATTTTAAAATTTTATTTTAGTCGCTTTTGAAACACATAGTTCACATAGGAGGACATAGTTCACATAGGAGGACATAGATTTGCCTATGTGAACTATGCCTTCCTATGTGAACTATGTGTTTTTTAAAGATAAATGTCGTAAATTTTTATTTTAGTCGCTTTTGAAACACATAGTTCACATAGGAGGACATAGTTCACATA
>JAAFJT010000020.1:0-19183 GCA_013298955.1 Chitinophagales bacterium | reverse complement strand
ATAGATTTGCCTATGTGAACTATGCCTTCCTATGTGAACTATGTGTTTTTTAAAGATAAATGTCGTAAATTTTTATTTTAGTCGCTTTTGAAACACATAGTTCACATAGGAGGACATAGTTCACATAAGAGGACATAGATTTGCCTATGTGAACTATGTCTTCCTATGTGAACTATGTGTTTTTTAAAGATAAATGTCGTAAATTTGCGTCCGATTAAACCTATTATTCAATCATTATTCATCCGATTAGGTAAATGGAATTACTAAAACCGTATTTGGAGGCAAATAAACAACGATTTTTAGATGAATTGTTGGAAGTTTTGCGCATCCCGTCCGTTTCGGCAAACCCGCATCATAAGGCAGATATGGAACGCGCCGCCACTTTTTTCAAGGAAAAACTCATTGCAGCAGGAGCTGAAAACGTCGAAATCTGTCCTACGGGCGGTCATCCTGTCGTGTATGGCGAGAAAATCATAGATAAAAAGTTGCCAACCGTCTTGGTTTATGGGCATTATGACGTGCAACCGCCTGACCCATTGGAATTGTGGGAGTCGCCGCCGTTTGAACCTGTGATTAAAAAAACGGCAATTCATCCCGAAGGCGCGATTTTCGCACGCGGTTCGGCGGATGATAAAGGGCAAGTTTATATGTATGTCAAGGCGTTTGAAGCCATGATGCAAAATGGCGGTGTGCCATGCAATATCAAATTCATGATTGAAGGCGAGGAAGAAATTGGCTCCGTGCATTTAGGCGATTTTTGCAAATCAAATGTGGATAAACTGGCTTGTGACGTAATTTTAATTTCCGATACGTCGATTGTTGCAAATGATGTTCCGAGTATTACGACAGGTTTGCGCGGATTGGCGTATGTCGAAGTGGAAGTCACGGGCGCGAATCGGGATTTACATTCGGGCGTTTATGGAGGCGCGGTGGCGAATCCGATTAATGTTTTAGCCCAAATGATTGCTGATTTGCATGATAAAAAACGCAAAATCACAATTCCTCATTTTTACGATGACGTAAAAGTGATTTCCAAAAAAGAACGCAAGGAAATGGGCAAAGCACCCTTTGATTTGGCGGCGTATAAAACGGCACTCGACATTGATAAAGTGCATGGTGAAAAAGGTTATACGACTTCGGAACGCGTATCAATTCGCCCAACTTTGGATGTCAATGGGATTTGGGGCGGTTATACAGGGGAAGGTGCAAAGACCGTTTTGCCTTCTAAAGCATATGCAAAAATCAGTATGCGTTTAGTGCCGAATCAATCGGATGAGAAAATTTTTAAATTGTTTGAAGCTCATTTTCAATCCCTTGCACCTGCTTCGGTGAAAGTGAAAGTGACTCCACATCATGGCGGAATGCCTGCCGTTACGCCCACTGATACGCCCGAATATGCAGCCGCACATCAAGCGATGGAAGCCACTTTTGGCAAAGCACCGATTCCAAAACGAGAAGGCGGGTCGATTCCAATCGTCGCTTTATTTGAAAAAGTATTGGGTAGTAAGAGCGTTTTGATGGGTTTTGGGTTGGATAGTGATGCATTGCACTCGCCAAATGAGCATTATGGCTTGTTCAATTACTATAAAGGCATTGAAACGATTCCTTATTATTTCAAATATTATGCAGCCTTGAAAAAAAGTAACACATAGGTCACATAGAAGTCATAGGTCACATAGAGGCACTCATTAATCGAGATGGTGCTGGCAGATTCAGAATTATTTCAAATATTATGATTATTTCAAATATTATGCAGCCTTGAAAAAAAGTAACACATAGGTCACATAGAAGTCATAGGTCACATAGAGGCACTCATTAATCGAGATGGTGCTGGCAGATTCAGAATTATTTCAAATATTATGTAGCCTTGAAAAAAAGTAACACATAGGTCACATAGAAGTCATAGGTCACATAGAGGCACTCATTAATCGAGATGGTGCTGGCAGATTCAGAATTATTTCAAATATTATGCAGCCTCGAAAAAAAGTAACACATAGGTCACATAGAAGTCATAGGTCACATAGAGGCACTCATTAATCGAGCAGATTCAGACAGAATTTCACCGCATAGAAGTCAGATGACACATAGATGCACTCATTAATGAGTGTGTCTATGTGTCATACGTCATACGTTGTGTTGATAATGAGTTGGTCTATGTGTCCTATGACCTTCTATGTGAACTATGTGTTAAAAATTTGACAGTAATTTGACAAAACTTTTTATCCAAAATAAAACTTGAATCGAAAAGTTACGTTATCTCATTTTTCTAAATAATTTTTTTTTAATTACTACACAAAAAAAATGAAAATAATCAAGACCTTTGCGCCGATTTTCGCATCCGCAATGCTGTTCAGTAGTGTCAGCACTGCACAAAATAATGTCACAATGACAAAACAGGATTCTATTAGTTACAGTTTGGGCGTGTTGTTTGCTCAAAATTTCAAAGCTCAAGCGGTTGAAATTGACCCAGCAACAATGGCGCGTGGTTTTGAAGCGGCTTTAAAAGGCAAAGAAGCTATCAAGGCGGAATTGGCAAATCAGATTTTTAGCCAATATATGCAGGCGTTAGGTTCCAAAGGTTCGGAAAAAGCGATTGCAGAAGGTCAGAAATTTTTGGATGAAAATAAAAAACGTCCTAATGTGATTACCACTGCAAGTGGTTTGCAATATGAAATTATGACAGCCGGTTTCGGACCGAAACCGATGGCGAGCGATAAAGTGACGACGCATTATCATGGTACTTTATTGAATGGTAAAGTCTTTGACAGTTCTGTTGAGCGCGGCGAGCCGATTGAATTTCCTGTGAATGGCGTGATTCAAGGTTGGCAAGAAGCGTTGCAATTGATGCCAAAAGGCTCAAAATGGAAGGTGTTTGTGCCGTACAATTTGGGTTATGGCGAGCGCGGCGCGGGCGGCTCTATTGGACCTTACGCGACCTTGATTTTTGAAGTAGAACTATTGAAAATCAACGGAATGTAATCTAATTTTGGCTTGGTCTGAATTAGGATTTTCAATCTCGAAGGGATGCTATTTCGGTATCATGTTATCGAAATATACTTCGCACACGATACTTTTGGGATACAATGGGAACACGGATGACGCGGATTCGGCGGATTGGCGCGGATTTTTTTATGAATTTCAAAAGAAATCCGCGCCAATTCGCCCAATCCGCGTCATCCGCGTTCCAATTGTATCCAAAATCACCCGACGCAAAGTATAGCATCCCTTCGGGATTGAAAATCCTAATTCAAAATAATCTCACTCAAAAAATCGAACCAGTGCGTATTGACATCCTTTCTGCTGTACCCGAATTGCTTATCAGCCCGTTGAGCCATTCGATTATGAAACGGGCGCGCGAAAAAGGACTTTTTGAAGTCGTTGTCCACAACCTCCGCGATTATGGATTGGGTCGGCACAAGCAATTGGACGATTATCAATTTGGCGGCGGTGCGGGCATGGTGATGATGATTGAACCGATTGTCGCTTGCCTACACAAGTTGCAATCAGAACGCAAATATGACGAATTGATTTATATGACTCCTGATGGAAAAACCTTTAATCAACAGACTGCCAATCGTTTATCCATGAAGAAAAATTTAATTATCTTATGTGGACATTACAAAGGCATTGATGAAAGGATACGAGAACATTTTGTTACAATGGAAATTTCGGTGGGCGATTACGTGTTGTCGGGCGGCGAATTGCCTGCGGCGTTGGTGGTGGATGCCATTGGAAGGTTGCTTCCGGGCGTTTTGGGAGATGAAACTTCTGCCTTGACCGACTCCTTTCAAGATAATTTATTAGCACCGCCTGTTTATACGCGCCCTGCGGATTACAACGGTTGGAAAGTGCCAGAAGTGTTGATGTCGGGTCATGAAGCGCGGATAGAGGAATGGCGTTTTGAACAATCGTTGCAAAGAACGCAAGAACGCAGACCTGATTTGTTGAAAGAATGGTAAATTAAAACATTGAATATCAAGGTAATACACCGTTTGGAGGGTTTCAAACCCACAAATAAATTTGCGCCACAAATTTCGTAAATTTTAAAAATTTACGAAATTTACGAAATTTTAGGGACAGGGTTTCAAACCCTCCAAACGGTATGATTCCTAATTCGATTTTAATTACGGATTCCAACACTGGGTTAGACAACTTTTTTTATAAAGTGGTGTCTTTATCGGCTATAACAGTTCATTTTCATATTAAAAAATTTAAACGGATAATAATGAAAAACGCATTCAAAAGTTTGATTTTAGCGGCTCTTGCAGTACAAAGTTTGGTTTCTTGTCAAGAAAACGCACCTAAAACGACTTCGTCCGACGTTGCTACGAGTAATACGCCGGTAGTCGAATCAACGCCGCCCCCTGCTGCTGCAACAACCAATCCCGAAATGCCAACTGCAAGCACTGCACCCACAACTGGTAGTGCTACGACGGGTGCGACTGCCCCTGCAACCGTTCCTGTGGTGAATAAAACGAATCCTGCCGCGCCTGTAAATCCATCTGCGCCAGTGACTCCCAAAGGAGGTACGGCTGCTCCTGCAACGACGACCAGCGCACCTGCTGCGGTTACACCAAATGCAACGGATGCTGCGGCTGCGAAAGTGCCACCAGCCGCACCCGTTGGCAAATCAACATCTATTCGTTGGGAAAACCCAAGAATGACACATGATTGGGGTGCTGCAACGGTGGGTGATAAAATTAGTCATATCTATAAATTTACGAATACGGGTACAGAACCATTGGTGATTTTGGATGCAAAAGCAAGTTGTGGCTGCACCGTTCCAGAGAAACCACAAGCTCCAATTGCGCCCGGCAAAACGGGTGAAATCAAAGTCGTTTTCGATTCTAATGGCAAAGCAGCGGGTCAAACCGCCAAGACTGTTACGGTTACTGCGAATACAGACCCCGGAACAATGGTCTTGACGTTGAAAGGTGAATTGAAAGCAGGTGAAGATAAAAAATAATAGATAATTGATAATCAATAACTTAGGCGCGTAGAAAGGAAGGTTTCTACGCGCCTACTTTTTAAAAGTATGAAAAAATAAGCATTGGGATGCGCTACCTAAGTGCTTGGATGAAACAAAATTTTTATGATAGTCTATATATCAATATACCAATTGGGCTATTATGCATGCCTCAAAACCCAAGAACAAGCCGCTACAACCTGCAAATAAGTCTAAAACCTTGTAAGACCAATGTGGTTTTGGCAAGATAACGCATTTATCTTTTCAACGTAGGCATATTTTAAACTTTGGTGAAGACAAAAGTACGCGTTTTTTGCAAAGCTCTAAATAATATTTGCGAATCAAAATTGTCATTTTGTCATGTCAAATCAACCCAAACCCGCCATTTTGCGCCATTATCTATCTTTTTTTGCCAAAATCGTTCATTTTGTCACTTACAAACGGCATGGCATAAGGTTTGAACTTTGCACTTCGACTTTCGGATTTTAAATTTTTAGCATCCGAAAAAAATTCATTTGTTTCATCTAACTTAAAGATACGCATCCGAAATGGGAAAGATTATCGGCATTGACTTGGGCACGACCAATTCTTGCGTTGCCGTCATGGAAGGCAACGAACCAACCGTCATCGCTAATGACGAAGGGGGCAGAACGACTCCATCCATAGTGGCTTTCATGAACAACGGCGAACGTAAAATCGGCGCACCCGCGAAACGTCAAGCCATTACGAATCCCACTAAAACCATCGCTTCGATTAAGCGGTTTATGGGACATCGCTTCTCGGAAGTGGCGACGGAAATCGGTCGCTCGCCGTACAAAGTCGTCAAAGGCGACAATAATAGTGTCCGCGTGGACATTGACGGCAGGCATTATACGGCTCAGGAGCTTTCTGCAATGGTTTTGCAAAAAATGAAAAAAGTGGCGGAAGACTTTTTGGGTCATGAGGTAACAGAAGCGGTGGTGACTGTTCCTGCGTACTTCAATGATTCTCAACGTCAAGCGACCAAAGAAGCGGGCGAAATCGCTGGTTTGAAAATCAAACGGATTATCAATGAGCCGACCGCAGCAGCTTTGGCTTATGGTTTGGATAAGCGCAGCAAAGATATGACGATTGCTGTATATGACTTAGGCGGCGGTACGTTTGATATTTCGATTTTGGAATTGGGTGACGGCGTTTTTGAAGTGAAATCAACCAATGGCGATACGCGTTTGGGTGGGGACGACTTTGACGGTGTAATCATCGATTATTTGGCAGATACGTTTAAAAATCAAGAGAATATAGATTTGAGAAAAGACCCTATGGCTTTGCAACGCTTGAAAGATGCGGCTGAAAAAGCGAAAATAGAGTTGTCTTCTTCGACGCAAGCGGAAATCAATTTGCCGTATATCACAGCAGTTGATGGGATTCCTAAACATTTAGTGTTGAGTTTGAGCCGTTCTAAGTTTGAACAATTGGCGGATACTTTGGTACGTCGTACGTTGGAGCCTTGCCGTCAGGCAATGAAAGACGCTGGCAAAAACATTAATCAAATTGATGAAGTGATTTTGGTGGGCGGTTCAACGCGGATTCCGAAAATCCAACAAGAAGTGGAGAAGTTTTTTGGTAGAAAACCAAACAAATCGGTGAATCCGGATGAAGTGGTGGCGATTGGCGCGGCGATTCAAGGGGGCGTATTGAGTGGAGACGTGCAAGATGTGTTATTGTTGGACGTTACGCCGTTGTCGATGGGGATTGAGGTGATGAATGGTATTTATGACGTGGTGATTGAAGCCAATTCGACGATTCCGATTAAAAAAACAAAAACGTATTCAACGGCTTCTGATAGTCAACCAAGTGTGGAAATCCACATTTTGCAAGGCGAAAGACCGATGGCGCGCGATAATCGGACGGTTGGACGGTTCATTTTAGACGGCATTCCACCTGCACCACGTGGTGTACCACAAGTGGAGGTTACGTTTGATATGGATGCAAATGGTATTTTGAGCGTCGCGGCGATGGATAAAGGAACGGGCAAAAAACAAAATATTCGCATCGAAGCGAGTACGGGGTTGAGCAAAGACGAGATTGCGCGGATGAAAGCAGATGCAGAAGCAAATGCGGATAACGACCGCAAAACCCGCGAAACGGCTGAAAAATTGAATCAAGCGGATAGTATGATTTTCCAAACGGAAAAACAATTGAAAGAATACGGTGATAAAGTACCTGCGGCAAGCAAAGCTCCGATTGAATCTGCTTTGGCAGATTTGAAAAAAGCACATGCGTCGAAAGATATGGGCGGTATTGATAAGTCGTTGGAAGCGTTGAACGCGGCATGGCAAGTGGCTTCACAAGGCATGTATCAAGGCGCGCAAGATGCGAATACAGCAGAGCAAACGGGCAATGCAGGTAGCAAAAAGAATGATACGGTGGAAGATGCAACGTATGAAGAAGTTAAATAAGAGATAATGTTTTAATTATAAATAATTTACACTATAAAATATTTTTATAGTTGTTTTTTTTGAATCCCTTGTTCGCAGTGCGTGCAAGGGATTCTGTTAACGCTACAAATTTCGTAAATTTGAAAAATTTACGAAATTTTGTTTTAAAATTTTGCGCAAAGCATTTTGGTTTCCCGCGCCACAAATTTAGGTCAAATCGCTATCGAAAAACATCATTTTATCCAAATTTTACCGATTATCTGCGACGCGGATAACATTCGTTACGATGTCCGAAACGGGAAAGAAGTGCTTATTTTTGAAAAAGAATTGGAGGGTTATTATTTTGTGTTGAAAGAATTGCGCCGAGTGCTAAATGTTTCGGAAACCTTCGAGGTTTCCGAAACATGAATATATCTAATCTATTGATTTCCAATGATATGTATTTCTTCGGCGGTCAAATCGTAGAGCGCGTACACGAGTGTATCTATGGCGGTTTCGGTTTGGGCGATTTGCGTTTGCAGCGAAAGGTAGGCTGCTTTTTCGGTTTCAAACCGTTCGCGCCATTCTTTTGGCTAACAAATTATAATTACGTTATATTTTGTTTATAAAAATTTCAGAAAAATCAATCTTTTTTTGAAATTTTAAAATGGACATGCTATGTTTGCGCTTGATTTCAACTGTGAACTACCGCTACCCTAAAGGAATAGCGGCTTCAAGAGTCAACGCCTTTGCCAACGCAAACGGCTCTTCTTGATTTTTGTTTAGCATCCGAGTCGGTTCCCGACACAGACTTGCAGATTAGACATCCTCACGGTAGCTTCTGCGCTGCAAAGGTAATCCTTTTTTTGAATTCTACCTTAAAAGGTAGCGGTTTTTACCGAATTTTTTTTTGATAAAAAATTTGAAAAAACATTCAAAAACGCTATCTTTGTAATAAAATTAAGATTTTCATTCAAAAAATGCCTAAAAGATGGAGAAACTAACCATTTATTACGGAGTACAGGGAAATGGAATGCGTTTTAATTTGATGGTGCAACATTACAAAACCATTAAAACGCTGTTTCCGAATGCACAACCCGCCAAAGGAATCTTTGTAGAATATGATATGCGCAGTAATTTTGCGGATTATCATCCGCAATTAGAACGCCATGTCTTTCCTGCACTGGTTGGCGTAGTCACGAAAGACGATTTGGCTCAATTTAAACGCATTGAGTTCGTCAAAACGCCTGAATTAACGATAACATACACTATTGAGCAAAATTAAATTTTAGCATGAGTCGAAAACAAAATTTATATTTGGGCAAAGCAGGGCAATTCGCTGCGATGTCGTATTGTTTGGTGCGCGGCTGGAATGTCGCAACGCCTGAAGTGGATGTCGGAGATGATTTAATTGTGATTGAAGACAAAAAAGGTATTTTCTTTCGTATCCAAGTCAAAACAGCGCAAACAACCGAACGCGCAAACGGTTACACGGTGCAATTTAATATTCCTGTCAAACAATTGGTCGCAACGATTGACCCTGAGATTTATTACTTTTTGATGGTACTTCACCATGAAACTTGCTCCGACAAAATCATCATTTCTCGTCAAGATTTAGCCGATTTATATATTAATCAACAAATTGGGAGTGTTTCACATGGTAATTTGATGTTATACTTTGTTTTTCAAAAAGATGGGAAGATTACATGTTCTGGTGTAGATTTCTCCGAATATAACCATAATTTGGATTCGTTCCCGATTATCTCACATTGACAATGTATCGCAAACGTCGTTGAGGTTGCAACCTCAACGACGTTATTTTATTTATAATTTATTGATTTTCAATGATTTGTATTGCTTCGGTCGTCAAATCGTAGAGCGCGTACACGAGTGTATCTATGGCGGTTTCGGTTTGGGCGATTTGCGTTTGCAACGAAAGGTAGGTTGTTTTTTCGGTTTCAAACCGTTCAATTTGGAAAAGGTTGAATTTCTAATTAAATTTGCGCCTCAAAATCAAATCTATGTCCATAGAAGAACAAATCGCTGAGTTGTACGATTTATCCTTAGATAATCCCGATAATATACATTATGTTTTAGATTTGTATCGAATTGATGAAAGTCTTGGAAGGGTCATTCTCGCGGCGACAGGGGTTGATGTAACTCATTTTTGGATTTCAATAGATAACTACGGTATTGCGCATGCGCATCAACGACATGGAAATCCGACGAAAGAAGCTAATAGAGGTCAAATCGCTATCGAAAAACATCATTTTATCCAAATTTTACCGATTATCTGCGACGCGGATAACATTCGTTACGATGTCCGAAACGGGAAAGAAGTGCTTATTTTTGAAAAAGAATTGGAGGGTTATTATTTTGTGTTGAAAGAATTGCGCCGAGTGACTAAAAAAGGCAAACAAAATCGGTTGATGTTACAAACATTTTATATCAAAAAAAAGACGTACTGATGACTCAGTACGTCTTTAAGCGAAGAAACCAACGCCAGATGTCCTTCCGTAGAAGTCCCCCGCTCAAACGTCTTCAAAGATCCGTTTTGGCTTTTACGATGCAAAGATACGTTTTTTTTGGGCAGTGCGCAAAAATTTAACGTTTTTTTAAACACTCCATGCTAAAAGTTTCGGAAACCTTCGAGGTTTCCGAAACATTGAAAATGGATCGCAAACGTCGTTGAGGTTGCAACCTCAACGACGTTATTTTATTTATAATTTATTGATTTTCAATGATTTGTATTTCTTCGGCGGTCAACTCATACAGCGCGTAAACCATTTTATCAATGGCTGTTTCAGTTGTTGCGATTTGCGTTTGCAACGCGTGATAAGCCGTTTTTTCGGTTTCAAACAGTTCGCGCCATTCTTTTTGCTTTTTCAAGGGAATTTCTATTTTTTGTTTTTCTAAAACCTTCTTGAACGCGCCAAAATCGCCTTGATGCCAATTTTCGATGGCGCGATTTATCGTTATTTTTGTAAAATTATCAAGTAATAATTGTTGAAACGCGGTTTGAATTTCTTGCAATTGCGATTTCAACACTAACATCTTATCTGCTAAATCAATGAATACCAATTGTTTAGCTTTATCAATATTAGGAATCGGCACTTCTATTAAATGTCCGCGTTTTACTTGTGCCAATACTTTCCCTTTCTCTGGATTCATTGCATTTTGATAATACCATGTTGTAAATTTAGCATTTAATATAGATAGAATATATTTAATATGGAATATAGGCACAACGTCATTTGGTATCCATAACACATATAAATTATCTCTAACAATAAATTGTTGATTATCAAAGGTACTGATAATTGAATCGCCTGTTTGTCGAATCACTAATTTTTCATTTCTATCAAATTCTGCGGAATATCGAGGTTCTGCGAGCCAGTTCCCATAACTAATATAATAGTTTTGATTCCAATACGTGCTATAACGATGCATTAAATCGCCTCGAAGCAAGGGTTTAAAAGTATCGTCTAATTTTTTAGGACTATCATAAGGTTTCGTGCTTAAAATCGCTTCGGTTTGAGGGGGATTACCTTTGCCAACTTGATAAGGCTTTGTACCTTGAACAATTTTTGCAATTTTTCCTAATGCAATTGTAGCAACTCGATTTATGATTTCAGCCATTTTAGGGCTCTGATAAACATTTATAGGGGCAGCATTTTTTGCAATCCATTCTGATTGTGGAACTAAAATAGTATGATTTTTGGTTATGTCTGTATTTTCAAATAAAATAGTTATATCGCAATTAGGAGTCGGCGTAGCATTTCGAAAAATATAAATATCTGTTTCTACAGTCGCGTCGGTAAAAACAAAATAATTATAATGAACAATTTGTTTTACAACCTTGCTATTTACTAATAATTCTCTTATTTTGGAAGCAAATAAAGCAGACAACCATGTAGTGGGCGTAATAAAACCTAATAAACCCTCCATTTTCATGAGTTTAAAGGACTGCTCAAAAAATATCATATATGTATCTAATTGATACGATTGATATTGATAATTTTTAATAAAAAACTCTTTTTCAGCAGACTTGATAGCTGCGCCATACGGCGGATTCCCAATCACCACATCAAAACCTCCTTTTTCAAACACATGTGGAAACGCTTTTTGCCAATCGAACGCGGACGCGCCCGCTACATCAGGGTCAGAAATCAGCGAATTACCACAAAGCACATTTCGACTCAAATCATTCAATTTGCGCCCGACTTTCGCCGTCCTCAGCCAAAGCGACAAGCGTGCAATTTCAACGCTTTCTTCATTGATGTCCACCCCAAAGATATTGTTTTCCAAAATCTGTATTACATTGTCTGTCAACGATATCGGCACATCATACAACGATTTAAACATCGCATCAATGCGTTGATGTTCCTCCATCAAAAACGTCAAAGCCTGATTCAAAAACGCGCCCGAACCACACGCAGGATCTAAAATCGTAATGCTCAAAAGCCAATCTCGATACCGATGAATTTTTTTACAAACCGCATTTTTAGTCTCTTTATCGGCATGAATGTCAATATTATTTGGGTCAATGCCCAATTCATCTAATTTTCTTTGGCAAAGTGCGCCCACTGTATTTTCGACAATGTACTTCGTGATGTAACGCGGCGTGTAAAAAATCCCATCTTTTTTGCGTTTGGTTTTGGATTTGTCAATCGTCGCATTCGTCGCGCTTGCCGCGATTTCGTCGGTTTCATTCAAACTATGTTCAAAAATATGCCCCAAAATATTGGTATCCACATCGGTTTCAAAATCGTAGCCACTCAATAATTGCGTATAATTGTACAACAAACCATCTGAAATCGTCAAATTATCCAAAAAAGCATCGGGCGCGAAAAGTCCGCCGTTGTAAGCAAAAATAGAATATTGCGGTGTTTGATGTCCGTGATTCAAATAACCAAAATATTGTTTAAACCGATTGTAAAGCGGTTGATATGCATCTAAATCTTTAAGCGTATCCCATTGATTGACAATTTTTTTAACGGAATTGGGCGGCAACAAACCTTTATCTTCCGCAAAGAAAATAAACAAAAAACGGTCTAATAATTTCTGCGTTTTCTTGAATAAAAGCAATTTATCCAATGATTTGTCTTTCGACAAAATATCTTTAAACAACGCTTTTTTGAAACCTGCATAATCATTATACAATTTTTTAGTAATATCTTCTTCTTTTTCCAACGAATCCTTCTTCACGCGCAAGGGCAAATCTGCCAATAAATGTTCCGCATGTAGGCACAAGTACAAGAGTTGAAAACGCTCTTTGGAGAGGTGAAACAAATCAAATTCTTCCCAATCAATGGCATTTTCGATGTAAAACCGCACTTTTTGAAAATTGGACGTAATCACATATACGCATTGCGATTGATTGTTTTTATAGCTAAATGCTTGTAATTCAATGCTTTGTAAATCAACCGTTTTCAACGATTTGAGTTCAATGACGGCAATTGCTTTTTCGTTTTTGAGGATGGCACCGTCCGCTTTTTTGCTATTTTTTTCATTTTTTTGCTCCGTGATGAGGTTAAAAAACGGTTGCGGCGACATGCGATAACCCAAAATTTCAACAAAAAGTTGATTTAAAAAGCCTTCTTGATATTGTTCTTCTTTGGCGAGACGAATATTTTCTTGAATGATAGGATTGCCAAAATGCACAAGCAACCGTTGATAAGCCGCCTCTACTTTGGTTTTATCAAGCGCGTTAATAAACTTTTTTTGAACCGATTTTTGAAATAAAGCCATGATAGTTAGAGTTTTTGAGGAGCAAAGTTAAGTATTTTTAGGACATTTCGGACAAAACACAAAAAACGACGTTTTTTCAGCTTGGTTTACTCGCACCCTTGTTTGGATTTTTGCTTGTTTTTGCCATGCGAATACACTTTTTTAAAAAAAATTTAAAATACAAAAATAATTTTTTATCTTGATTTTGTTTTCGCTGAAAATTTTTGAAAAAAAAATTAGAGAAAACCAGCTCTTATGTGGTTAAACTAAAAGAAGCTACCAAGATGTAAATAATTGAAAATCAGCAAATTAACTTGCGTCAAGTTTCAAACTTGACGCAAGTTTGGTGCATTTAATTTGTTCAACTAATGCAGACTCCTTTCTTAATTTACATTCGCATCCCCGCGCAATTGTCTAAACTTTTTCCGCGCTTCCACTGCCAAGGTGCTGCTCGAAAAATCAGTAAACAATTTTTCATATAAATCTTTTGCTTTTTTCTTATCATTGAGGCGCGTTTCATATAATTCTGCCAACTCATATAATGCATTATCAGCGCGAATTTCGGTAGCGTATTTTTCAATAATCATCTGATAGGCTTTGACGGCTTCCTCATATTGTTTCTTTTTGACATACACTTTCGCTTTCAAATAATAAATATCGTCTTCCAATGCATTGCCTGCAAAATCGTGTTGCAACGTATCTAATTTGGCGAAAGCCTCTGAAAAACGGTTTTGAAAAACCAACAATTCCGCTTGCGCGTAATATTCCAATGCCGCGCCTGTCGAATCCGTCCCCATATTATCCATGATGAAAACATCCATATCAATCGCATCATTGGAAATTAATTTCGACGTAGATGCCTTCAAAACCCCAAATTGCGTCTTTGACCAATCGAAATCACCTGTGTAATACGACAATTTGGCATTGCGAAACCGCGCTTCATGCCCCATAATATCGTCTTTAAACGCTTTATCGACCTGTGAATAGAGCAAAGTGGATTCCCAATTCTCTCCTTTCATCAAATAAAAATCGCCCAAAGCCAATTTCGCCCGCGCCTGCACATAACGGTCAAGCGTCCCAAAACCCAATAATTGTTGCAATAATTCAATCGCTTTATCCAAATTGTTTAAATAAAATGCTTCTAATTCCGCCAATTCTTGCACCACAGGCGCGGAATACATATTGCGTCCTGCGTCATTTAAATACGCTTCATATTCTTTTTCAATTTGTTTCAATTCTTCTGCGGTGAACGTGTAGCCATCCGTCAATCGTTTGCGTTTACAGCCGAGCAAATTCTTTTGCGATTCGATATAATATTGTGAATTTTTGCCTTTATCTGAAATAATGTATTGATAGCCGTCCAATGCCGCATCATAATCTTTATCATTTTCAGCGATTTCGGCAAGGTGAAACACGCGTTGTCCATCTTCCTCCGTCAATCGATCCAAAGATTTTAATTGTCGAAACGCATTTTTATAATCCTTTTTTTGCAAAAACAGCCAACTCAATAATTCAGGATACACCACATTTTTCGGTTCATCTTGCGCTCGTGCGTACAATTGCGTTTGCAATTCATCCATCTCTTCGGGTTTCAACGTGCGTTGAAACATGGCTTCTACCGCTAATACGTTTTGAGGATTCTCCACCAAACTATTCAAATACATATCCACCATTTTGGCAGTTTCGCCTTGACGGTTGTAGAGTTCCGCCAGATTAAATGCATAAATATGCTTATTTTTAAGTAATTGACTTCCTTTTTCATACGTCTTAATTGCCCAATCATATTTGCCAGTAGCGTTAAAGGTTTCGGCAAGATTGCTGATAACAAAACGGTCTGTGGGCAACTTATCCCAAGCCTTTTTGTACTGTTCCTCCGCTTTTTCGGGCTTATTTTGACGCTCGTACAAAGTCCCAAAAGTGACATATAAAGCCACTTTATGCGGTTCTTTTTTAATTTGTTTGAGCAACACTTTTTCGCCTTGTTCGTAGCGTTCCAAATTCACTAAACATTGCACATAACGGTCGAAAAAATAATCGCCTTGATTTTGCTGACTCAATTTTTCGTACCCATCTAAGGCTTTTTCATATTCGCCATTTTGGAAATATTGTTCGGTCAATTGTGGCGAAACTTGTTGCGCTTGTGCGGTTGCAACGAGTATTAAAAAAAATGATTTTAAAAATATTTGTTTCATATTAATAGCCAAAGTTAGGATGTTAATTTTTAAAATGATTTAAATGCAAACAAACAAAAAAAACATAAAAGGCTGTGCCAATTGCAATTTCCACAGGACTTTCTGGTATGAAAGACGTGAAAAGATTCAAGTGTAACATTAAAAATAACGGGTCTCGATACCGCCGTTGCGCCAAAAGCGGATAAAAAAAGGCTGTCAAACAAGCCAATAAACCCATCACGCCCGTTCCAACCCCTACATACAACCATTGATTGTGCGGTAATTTGGGTTGAATATTAGGATGATTTTGTATGTAAATAATTTCCGTTTCTGCCCGTACATCACCCGCACCAATCCCAAAAAGAGGGGCTGTTTTCCAAATTTGGAGACCGATTTGGTTTGAAACCAACCGTTCACTGTCGGAATACGCTTGTCCTGCGCCTTGTTGCCGCATTTTCCAATCCCAAAGGGCGTAATTGATTTTATTATTTAAGGTGGGTATCATTTTGTAAGCCGCGAAAGGTATTGATAGTAAAAGGGTAAGGAATCCAAGCCCAATTATATATTTTTGGTTCTGAAATATGTATTGTAAAATCCTGATAATCAAGCAGATATACAAACAGGCTAATCCACTTCTAACCGATAGCACATGTAAAGTTACGAATAAAAAGAGGGTCAATCCTACGATAAGTTGCGTTTCAAACGCTTTTTTCCAAAAAAAGTTGCGCAACCATAGTTCTACGCCGCCTACGGTGGCAAAACTCAATAATACGCTGAACCGAATATGGTCTAAGGGAATCGGGACGTGTTTCCCTATTTTGATTTTTTGATTGATAACGTCAAAATGTAATGCGTAATTGATTAAAATGCCAATACTTACAAAACTCATCAAGATTAAAAAACCATAAAATAAACCATAAAGTCGTTTTTCGCTCAACGCAGGCAATCCTGCAAAAGCGATTGGCAACACGATAAAAGGCAATCGCAACCGAACTCGTTCCATCCAAAATCCCATATCAACACTCCACAATCCTGATATAAAAACCGTTGAAAACCAAAGTGTTATGATAAAAAAAGCAGGATATTGTTTAAACGATTGAATGATATTGCCAACATATTGAATTGAAATCGTTTTGGCATCCGTTTCGCGCAACCGAAAAAGTGCCGTGATAATCAAGCCCCACATGGCTACCGAAAGGAGGAATTTCGACAGCACCAGACCAATGATTAAAATAAAACACCAAGCGTAAGCAAAATCGGTGCGTCGAAAGTTCAATAAAAAAGGGTTTAAATGGTTCATTGATAGTTGATTTGAAAAAAATTATCAAAAATAGTTATAAAATTTGTATTTTCGCGCCGCTTTCACTCTTTTATACTTTGCGTCGGGTGGTTTTGCGATACAATGGGAACACAGATAACGCGGATGGGGCGAATTTTCGCGGATTTTTTCTGAATTTTGCACTGCATTTCAAAAAAATCCGTGCGAATCCGCCCAATCCGCGTCATCCGTGTTCCAATGGTATCCAAAAACCCGACGCAAAGTATAGTCATTAAAAACCCAAAAATGATGGATATATTTGAACAAGTCAATGCGGTCATTGCTGAAATGGAGGCTGCCGCGCCCGATTCCAAAGCCGCGTTAGAACAATTTCGGATTCGGTATCTCGGCACTAAAAATATTATCAAACCGTTGTTCGCCGAAATCGGTAAAGTGCCTGTGGAACGCAAAAAAGCGTTTGGTCAATTGGTCAATGCGGCAAAAATCGCTGCGGAAACCAAATTTGCGACGTTGCAAGCGGCACTCGAAACGGCATCGGAGGTGGAAACGACTCGAATCGACCTCACTGCGCCGCCGATTGGGTTGCCTGTGGGCAGTCGGCATCCTGTGAGCATCGTGATGAATCGGATTGTGGATATTTTTCGGCGCATCGGCTATACGGTGGCGGAAGAACGCGAAATTGAGGACGATTGGCACAACTTTACGGCGATGAATACGCCGCCTGACCATCCTGCCCGCGATATGCAGGACACGTTTTACCTGAAAAATTCGACCGAAATGTTGTTGCGCACCCACACGAGTAGTGTGCAAGCGCGGACGATGACCCGTCAAAAACCACCGATTCGCATCATTGCGCCGGGTCGTGTGTATCGAAATGAGACGATTTCGGCGCGTTCTCATTGTCAATTCCATCAAGTCGAGGGGCTTTATATTGATGAAAACGTCTCTTTTGCAGATTTAAAACAAACTTTGTTGTATTTCGCCAAAGAAATGTATGGGGCAACTAAAATTCGGTTGCGCCCTTCTTTTTTTCCATTCACCGAACCGAGTGCGGAAATGGATGTGTATTGGGGTTTGAAAAATGAAACGGATCATCGCATTACGAAAGGGACGGGGTGGTTAGAAATCTTGGGCTGTGGGATGGTGGATCCGCAAGTATTAGAAAATTGTGGCATTGATAGTGAAAAATATAGCGGTTTTGCATTTGGCATGGGCATCGAACGCCAAGCTATGTTGCAATATGGCATTTCCGATATTCGATTATTGTTTGAAAATGATACTCGATTTTTAAAACAATTTGCGGCAGCATTATAGAAATTGGAACACAGATGACGCGGATTGGGCGGATTCGCACGGATTTTTTCTTAGAATTATTAAAAAAAATCTGCGAGAATCCGCCCAATCCGCGTCATCCGTGTTCCAATTTAACCATTCTTTTCAAAAAATGGAAAAAGCATATTACATCGAGTATTATCGATTAGAACGGGAACATTGGTGGTTTCGGGCGCGTAATGAAATGATTATCAATCATTTACGCCAAGTTGCGGCATCCGTTTCACAACCGAATCGTCCCCTCAAAATTTTGAATGTCGGGGCAGCCACAGGACGTTCTTCCGAAATGCTTGGGACGATTGGACAAGTGGAATCCTTGGAATACGATACCGATTGTTGTGAATTTGCGCGGCGCGAATTGAAAATGGAAGTCGTACAAGGTTCGATTTTGGAATTGCCGTATCCAAACGAAATGTTTGACATTGTTTGTGCTTTCGACGTGATTGAACATGTGGCGGATGATAAAAAATCCGTTGCGGAAATGCGGCGCGTTTGTAAAACGGGCGGCATTATTTGTATTGCGGTGCCTGCGTTCATGTTTTTATGGTCAGAACATGATGTCGTGAATCATCATTATCGGCGTTACACAGGAGCGCAAGTGCTTGATTTATTTGATAATACAAATAAAAAAATATATCATACGTATTTCAATACAGGTTTATTTTTGCCCATTGCTTTTTTTAGATTGTTCTCTCGCTTGTTGCCCAAACGCAAAGCGCAAGGCGAGGAAACGGCATCCGATTTTGGAGTCCTCAAAAATGGCTTCGTGAGCCAATTCTTATATCGGTTTTTTAAATTAGAAAACTATTTTTTGCAAAAACAATGGTATTTGCCAGTGGGCGTATCGATATTATCCTCTTGGAGGAAGGTATGATGCTGCCAGCGAATTTAGTAGTTAATGTTAAATAATCGACAACAACGTTTGGAGGGTTTGAAAGCCTCCAAACGTTATACTACCTTGAAAATCAACCTTTTAGACCGTATTCTTTTTTATCAATTCTTTAACTTCAATTACTTACTTTCAATATTTTATTGATATAAAAACGAATATTTTCCTTCACTTTTGTCGCTTCGGAATGGACAACCGTTCAAAATAAACAAGTTTTCATGGTCTGGGTCTAATGATTGTAATTTATTGTTTATATAAAAGCTGATAGATTCCTCCATAATCTTGAAAATCCTAAAAAATCCTAATTCAGACCTATAACGTTATTGATTTTGATTGCGTGGATGAAATTTCAAAATCGCATTCCGCAAATATTCGGTATCCAAATGCGTATAAAGTTCAGTAGTCGTAATGGATTCATGT
>JAAFJT010000002.1 GCA_013298955.1 Chitinophagales bacterium | reverse complement strand
AATAGGGACTCAAATAACTACCTAAGAGCGTAGAGCGTTATTTCATAAATAACCTAAGTTGCGCGGTAGGCGGCTTCGCCGCCCAAAAAAAAGGAGGTAATGGCGTGTGTGTTTTGTTTTTAAAATTTTGCTTTGCAAAATTTTAAAAACAAAACACACACGCCATTAAAAAAACTTTTTGCCGCCGTAGGCGGCATTACCGCGCAACTTGGGTTAAATATAATATTTTTAATTAATTATAATACAACGTCGTCAGGTTTTGAACCTTGATGATATTGCACCAAATATGATATGAAACGTTTCATTGATTTGATAGCTAAAAGAGCCGAAATTCAAGATGTCCCGCCCGTTTTGATGGATATTGGCGCGTCAGAAGGCTTAAATCCGATTTGGAAAGATATTGCGCGGTTTAGTATTGGGATTGCCTTCGATGCGGATGACCGCGATTTTGCATTCATTGAAAAAGAAAAAAGTGATTTTAAAAAACTTTTTGTTTTTAATGGGATTGCAACCGACCAAGTGCATCAAAGTAAACAACCGTTTTATTTGACGCGTAGCCCGTATTGTAGCAGTACTTTGAAGCCTGATACCAAAGGGCTTGCCAAATATGCTTTTGCCAATGCTTTTGATATTGTCGAATCGGTCGAATTAAATGCAGTTCAACCCAATAAAATTTTGCAAGAAATTGGCATCACGTACATAGATTGGTTTAAAAGTGATACGCAGGGAACGGATTTGCGCTTATTTAAAAATTTAAGTTTGGAAATGCAGTATCAAGCCGTGATTGTTCAGATGGAGCCGGGCATTATTAATGCTTATCTTGGAGAGGATAAAATGGTGGATTGCGTAGCCTATATGACCAAAATGCCTTTTGATTTGACTGAAATGACTCCAAAAGGTTCCATTTATTTGAATACGGAGACTTTTGGTGCTTTATTTACGAGTCCATTGAAACAAAAAATCGCCCGTCATGTCCTTAAAAATACGGCTGGTTGGACGGAATTGACTTTTTATAATGATTTTTCACATCCTTCTGTACAGAATGTTCGACACTATTTGTTGGGTTGGTTGTTTAATAGTTTGCAGGGGCATCACGCGGTTGCCTATGCGACAGCAGCAGCTGGTTTAAAACAATTTGATGATAATTTATTGGTCTTATTGCGGGATGAATCGGCGCGAAAACTCAAAAATAGCATTTGGAGTTTGAAAACAGTCGGAACCATTTTTAATAAGTTATTTTAAAATTTTAAAATATGTTCAAAATAGCGGCTCTTGAACCTTATTTGCCTCCTTTTTTGTTAGATTTTTATTACGAAAATATCAAAAAAACAGGCTGGTTTGGGAATTATCCGAATTGGAAAGCGGCGAGTGATGCCTGCACGGGCTATGATGATGATGCGATTTTTCAAAAAGTGTGTGCGGCAGCCTTGACAGTTAAAAATGGGGACGCTGCTTTTGAACGGGATGGCGTTTTGTTCCAAGAACCGCAGGTTGATAAAAATATTTTAAAAATTTTGATAGACATTGTTAATCAATATGATGGAAAATTGCATATTTTAGATTTTGGGGGTTCTTTGGGAAGTACTTATTTTCAATATTTGCCCTTGTTGAAAGGGATTGATTTGAAATGGTGTATTGTAGAACAAAAACATTTTGTTGATTATGGAAAGCAATTCTTTGAAAATGAATCTTTGAAATTTGAATATGAAGTGTCCGCCGCAGTCGAAAAATATCAGCCCCATTTAATCTTGGTTTCCAGTGTTTTACAATATTTAGAAAACCCATATGATTGGATAAAGACCTTTGCTAATACCCAAGTTCCTTATTTACTAATTGATTTACAACCAGTTACGCATCAGCAAGAAAATAGAATTACAAGACAAATCGTACCACCAAGTATTTATAGTGCTTCGTACCCATGTCATTTATTGAGCGAAGCAACATTAAAAACCGCTTTAGCAGCGAATTATCAATTCATAGATTCCTTTCCTGCATGGGAAAAACCATTTTATAATTGTCATTACAAAGGATATTTTTTAAAACTAAAAGTTTAAAATGTTGTATTTTTGTACGCTTTTTGATTCCAATTATTTGACACGCGGATTAGCGACGTATGAATCCTTAGCGGAAGTCTGCAAAGATGATTTTCGCTTATATGTATTTGCCTTTGATGACCGATGTTATGCCATTTTGAAGCAATTGAATCTGCCCAATTTAGTACCGATTGCCCTATCTGAATTTGAAGATGAACAATTGTTGCGTATCAAACCGACGCGTTCTCGGGGTGAATATTGTTGGACGTGTACGAGTAGTACGATTTTATATGCGATAGAAACGTATAAGTTGCCACACTGCACTTACATAGATGCAGATATGATTTTTTATAATCATCCAAAAGTGTTAATTGACGAGATTCCAAAAGATTGCAATGTGCTTATTACAGAACATCGTTATACAAAACAGTATGATAAATCAGCGATTGCGGGTAAATATTGTGTACAATTTATGTATTTTGATAATACTGATAATGGGCTGCATATTTTGACTTGGTGGCGACATCAATGTTTGGAATGGTGTTATAATCGCATCGAAGATGGAAAATTTGGCGACCAAAAATACTTAGACGATTGGACAACGCGTTTTAAGGGCGTACATGTATTGAAGCATTTCGGCGGTGGAATTGCGCCTTGGAATTTGCAACAATATGATTTTTATTTTGATGAATATTGGCAATTGGCTTCGTTTGCGCCCAAGCTTTTAAAGTTACAAAAAATTGATTCACAGGAAGTTGTAGAACGTATTTTTTTTCATTTTCATGGGGTCAAGTTGTACGAAGGCGGAAAAGTGATTTATGCACCTAAAATGTATATCTTAAATAAATTTTTCAAAAAACATTTTTATGAACCCTATATTCAAAAATTAATGGATTGGAAATCAAAAATTCAAGCCATTGATGCGTCTTTTGACCCGAATGGAGCGCAATCCGTTCAACAATATTATCAAGATAGTTGTAAAGGTTGGGGCGCGTATTTTAAAACAAATTTTATTAAAAAATATATAACTTTGAAATAAAAGTTACTAAAATAATCCAACTTTTGGCACAACTCATTCATTTAAAATCATTTACAGATGCGCGAGGCAGTTTAAATGTCATTCAAGACCAATTACCTTTTGCCGTCAAGCGGGTTTATTACATGTACGGCGTGCCGCCCAACACGCAACGCGGCGGACATAAACATAAAAAATCCCGACAAGCCTTGATTTGTTTAAGTGGTTCTTGCACGATTTACAACCATGATGGCGTATCAGAAACCCAATTTGTCTTGGATAATCCCGCTAAAATATTGATTGTCGAGCCATCAGACTGGCACATCATGTACGATTTTTCCGAAAATGCAACGTTGTTAGTCTTGGCATCGACCAAATATGATGTGCATGACTATATTGATACACCTTATCCAAATAGCTCTTTACCAACATGAGAAACATAGATTACGAAAATTTACATTATTTAAATCGCCCGTTTTTAGAAGGTTATAAAAAATCATTTGCAGATGTTTTGCAAAGTGGCTGGTTCATTCTCGGCAAAAATGTCGAAAAATTTGAACGCGAATTTGCAGATTATCTCGGTTGTCGCTTTTTTATCGGGGTCGCTTCTGGATTAGACGCGCTTGAAATCCCGTTGAAAGCCTATGATTTTCCTGCTGGTTCGGAAGTGATTGTGCCTTCTAATACCTACATTGCAACTGTCAATGCGGTGCTTAATTCGGGACATATTCCTGTTTTTGTGGAACCCAATATTCATACGTATAACATTGACCCTCAAAAGATTGAGGCAAAAATAACCCCTAAAACCCGCGCGATTATGCTCGTCCATTTATATGGGCAATCGTGCGAAATGTACCCGATTTTAGATATTTGTAAAAAATATAATTTAAAATTAATTGAAGATTGTGCGCAATCGCATGGGGCAACTTACAAAGGCAAAATGACGGGTACTTTTGGAGATGCAGGTGCGTTTAGTTTTTATCCGACTAAAAATTTGGGTGCTTTGGGCGATGCAGGTGGCATTGCTTTGAATGATGAAACCTTGTATAAAAAATTAAAGGCTTGGCGGAATTATGGTTCCCATGTGAAATATCAAAATGAATATATTGGGGATAATTCGCGGTTGGATGAAATACAAGCCAGTTTTTTGAGTGTCAAATTGCAAAGTTTGGATTATATTAATCGGCGTAAAAATCAAATTGCCAAATATTATTTGAATCATTTGAAATCAGATTATATTTTGCCTACAACGATTGCCGATAATTTCAATGTGTTTCATATTTTTCCCATTCGGCATCCGCGTCGAAATGATTTGCGCGATTATTTATTGGCGCATGGGATTAAAACAGAAATCCATTATCCTATCGCGCCTTGCGACCAAAAATCCATTCAAAACTGGGCTACTAAAAACGCTATTCCGTTGAATAGTAATGATTTTCAATTAGCCAAAATAATTCATGCGACAGAATTGAGTTTGCCCTGCTCGCCGATTCACGCAGACGATGATATTGAATACATTGTAAAAATAATGAATCGTTTTTAAGGTGGATTTTTTGGGATTGGATGGATTATCACCACCCCATCCATCCAATCCAAAAAAATACACATTAAAAAATCCCATTACCCGAAGGCAACAGGATTTTATATTTGGGTACATAAACTTACCATAAGGAAATTGGGCGTTGCCGCCGTTGAATCGGCTATGCCGAAAAAGACGTGCCACAACCACAAGTTGACTTTGCATTCGGATTACTAAACGAAAAACCGCGATTATCCAATCCTTCCACGAAATCAATTTCCATGCCCAGCAAATAAATACCATGCGCTTTTTGCATCAAAACGCGCATGCCGCCAATCGAATACTCATCGTCATTCGATTTTTTCTCGTCAAAACCCAAAATGTAACTGAAACCAGAACAGCCACCGCCTTTCACGCCAATGCGCAAACCATAGTCGGATGGAATCCCCTGCTGTTCCATAATTTGTTTTAATTGTTTCACCGCACCCGAAGTCAATTGTACAGGTGCTGCAACTGTTTTTTCCAAGATGTCTATCATTATTTTTGGAATTTTTTAGGCTACTTTTGAATGATTGTTCAAAATTAAGGCTTTTTTGTCACATTGCAACTGTTTTTTGACGTTATGCCGAATGACGTTGCAAAATTACAATAAAAAAGGCATATCTGGCACACATTTTTAAGACGATTTTTATACAAAATTGTCACGAACCTGTTGAACTCTAAATGAATCTGAATTGTTTTCAAAAGGAAGCCTGTTAACAATTCTTTTACAAAAGAAGTGAAACATTATTCGCATTGAATTTCAATCTTTTAGAGTAACTTTGCGCTCCTTTTTACGAAAACGGTTCAGGCAGCAACTTTCATATAAGATGATAAAGACCTTTTTATTAGAATTATTAAAAATCTCCATTCCTGCCTTAGTAGTGGGCGGTACGGTTTGGATGATGCTCAAACAATATTTTCAAAGTCAGTATCAATTGCGACTTTTAGAAAATCGTAAACAAAATAGTGAAACAACCTTGCCTTTGCGCTTGCAAGCGTATGAACGGTTGTCCCTTTTGTGTGAACGCATCTCGATTCCGAACCTTGTGGCGCGATTGCGCACCGAAGGCGTAACGGTCAATGACTTACGCACGGCGATGTTGATTGCGATTCGACAAGAATTTGAACATAATATTACACAACAAATCTATGTGAGCGAAAATTTGTGGAGCATTCTTAAAGTGGCGCGCGATAATACTTCCGAAACAGCCCATTTAGTTGCCCAAAAATTAGACCCCAAAGCGGATGTGAACGTCTATATTACAGCATTATTTGAATTTTTGGAATCACAACAAACCGATTCGTTGTTAACAGCGCAGATGGCGATTCGTCAAGAAGCGGCTCAGTTGATGGCTTAATCGTATTCGTATTTTTTGAATCAAGAATGAAGGAATTGCTTTCATTCTTGATTCAAAAAAGCAGCATTATCCTATAAGTTGAATTTTAATAGCATGAAAAAATATCCTTTTTGTTTGAATTTGTTCAAAGTATGCATCGTTGCGTGCCTGTTATTGCTTGGTTTTAGCTGTAAACCGAAGCATCGTTACTTATCGGATGTCAAAGTTAAGTATTATCAAATGGCAAAAGCGGACTCTTTGCCGCCTGCCGATACGACCTTGGAACGGTTGATTGCAGGCTATCGGGTCAAATTAGATGCAGAAATGAATGAAGTCGTGGGCAAAACGGCTAAAGAATTGCTCCATTTTCAACCTATTTCGCCACTTGGCATTTGGGCAGCAGAAACGATTCATCGACAGACGGCTTTGTATGTGGGTCAAAAAATAGATATTACTTGTTTTGGTCACAATGGTTTACGCATTAAATCTTTACCTAATGGCAATGTTACACGCGGCAAATTATTTGAATTGATGCCTTTTGATAATTTTTTAGTGGTGATGGATGCCGATAGTGTAGCGATTCAACAATTGTTGAATTTGGCTGCTTTTAAAGGGGGCTGGCCCGTTGCAGGCGCGACTTATGAGGTTCAAAATCAAAAAGCACAACAAATCATCATACAAGGAGAACCGTTGCAGAGTGGCAAAATTTATAAATTGGCAACCAGTGATTATGTGGCAAATGGCGGTGATAATGCGTTTTTCCTCAAAACCGTCAAACGGAAAGAATTGACGAAATTGATGCGCGATGCATTTATCGAAGGCGTAATCAGTACCCAAAAAGCAGGGCAATTATTAGATGCTGAAATAGATGAAAGAGTTAAAATAATCAAAAAGTAAACACATAGGTCCCATAGGAGGACGTATAAAACATAGAGCATTCATTTATAATCTATCCATTCCATCGAATAAATGCTTCTACTCTATATCATCCTATGTGACCTATGTGTTAAAATGATACATAATATGAATCGGCGACATTTTTTAAAACAAATGGGTCAAGGTTCGCTGCTTGTTGGAACAGGCGCGTTTCCAATGGAGGCATTAGCAGCAGCAAAGCCTGAAATAACCCACATTACCCTATTACATACCAATGATGTTCATAGTCGAATTGACCCTTTTCCGATGGATGGAACGAAAACTCAAGGTTTGGGCGGTGCGGCGCGGCGCGCTTCTTTGATTCAACAAATTCGCAAGCAAAATGCGAATGTATTGTTATTTGACGCAGGGGATATTTTTCAAGGAACGCCCTTTTTTAATTTTTATGGGGGCGAATTGGAAATGAAATTAATGTCGGAAATGGGTTATGATGCAGCAGCGATTGGAAACCACGATTTTGATGCGGGGATGGATGGGTTATTGAAACAATTGCCTCATGCGAACTTTCCCTTATTGAACATTAATTATGATTTTACAAATACGATTTTAAGAAATAAGGTTCAACCGTATAAAATTTTTCAAAAAGAGGGCATCAAAATAGGTGTATTTGGAGTCGGTATTGAGTTGCAAGGGTTGGTTGCGGAACAAAATTTTGCTGGGACTCAATATATAGACCCACTGATTCCTGCTACGAAAACCGCTACTTTTTTGAAAGAAGAAATGAAATGCGATTATGTCGTTTGCTTATCGCATTTAGGTTATAAATTTAATGACAATAAATCGAAAATTTGTGACATTCATTTAGCTGAAAAATCAAAAAATATCGACCTTATCATTGGCGGACATACGCATACGTTTATGGATAAACCGGACATTCGCAAGAATATTGTGGATGCCCCTGTGGTCATCAATCAAGTCGGTTGGGCGGGGCTGATGTTAGGTCGGCTCGATATTTATTTTGAAAAAAGTCGGGCGGCACAATGCGCTGAATGTAAAAATATTTACATAGGAAAATAGGCATGAACCCTTAAAAATGACTGATTTACAGATTTCACAAAAAGATGTATTTAGTAAAATCAAATATTCAATACAATATTTGCTTTTTTATAAAAATATAGAAAATTCAATATTTGTTAAAAACGAATTATTGTTTTAAATTCATAAAAAAACAATTTGTAATACTTTTGTAATGAAAAATGTCATCAAAAAGTTTACACAAATTAGTGATTCTCTATCTCGGAAAAGAACCATTTGAAAATCAAATAGTTCGTCAAAAAGATAGAATAATGGCGAAAAAGGCGAAAAATATAATCAAAAAAGTGATAAATTAATTATAAAAAAAAAAATCTGAAAAAGTTTTAAAAAGGATTTTTTTATCACAAATCTTTTATTCAACTTTGTACCCTCCTTCCGAAAAGAGGTCAAAGTCAGTCTATTATAGTGCTTTTTTGGATTTAAAAAACAGCTTTTAAAGGTATTACATCACTCGATAATGTCTGATGACATTCCACGAGAAAGGTTTTGCCGCGAAAAAAAGCAGGGAGCGATTTTTATAACTGGGCGTTTATCGCCTCAATTTGAACGGAATGCTAATGGATCATGCGACAATATGGAGCAATTGCCTCCAAACGATTAAAAAACATGTTAATACACAAAGTTTCAAAACATGGTTTGAACCTATCAAACCCGTGCGTTTGGAACAAATGGCTCTGACGATTCAGGTGCCAAACAAGTTTTTTTACGAGTGGTTGGATGAACACTACGTCAATTTGTTGCGGGTAGCAGTGCGTCAAGAATTGGGCGAAAAAGGGCGTTTAGAGTACCAAATTGTGACATCGAATCCACGCCCCGAAATGGGTATGAGTGCCTTGATGGGCGTTGCAACGATTCCGCCTTCTCGGAATGCGGAGGTGTCCAAATCGAGCCATAAAGATGGAATGCCGAATATGATTGATGCGGATAGCATTAAAAATCCGTTTGTCATACCGGGTATTCGCCGTGTCAAAGTGGAGTCGCAACTCAATCCGCAATATTCGATGGATTCTTTTATTGAAGGGGATTGTAATCGGTTGGCGCGTTCTGCGGCACAGGCGATTATTAAAAAACCGGGTACGACTTCTTTCAATCCGTTGTTTATTTTTGGAGATGTGGGTTTGGGTAAAACGCATTTGGCGCAAGCCATTGGAAATGAAGTTTCTACAAAAGATTTAAATAAAAATGTGTTGTACGTTTCTTGCGAAAAATTTACCAATCAAGTCGTTCAAGCGATTAAAAATAATGCCGTCAATGATTTGAGTGCTTTTTATCAAATGATTGATGTTTTAATTGTAGATGATATTCAATTTTTGGCAGGTAAACAAAAAACGCAAGAAATCTTTTTTCATATATTTAATCAATTGCATCAAACGGGTAAACAATTGGTGTTTACGAGCGACCGTGCGCCGCGTGACCTTGACGGAATGGAAGAAAGACTCATATCAAGGTTCAAATGGGGCTTATCGGCGGATTTGCAATCGCCTGATTTGGAAACTCGGATGGCGATTTTGGAAGTTAAAATGACGCAAGAAGGCATCGAATTACCACAAGATGTAACGGAATTTATTTGTTATAACATCAAAAGTAATATTCGAGAATTGGAAGGCGTATTGATTTCGTTGATTGCGCAATCTTCGTTGAATCGGCGCGGGATTGATTTGTCATTAGCGAAAGATGTGATTAAGAGTTTTGTGCAAAATATAAATAAGGAAATTACGGTTGAGTTTATCACAAATTTGGTAGCCGATTATTTTAAAGTACCCTTAGATAAATTACAAGGTGGTACACGTAAGCGTAATATCGTGATTGCCAGACAGTTATCCATGTATTTAGCAAAAAATATGACCAATGCTTCTTTGAAAGCGATTGGCGAAACCTTAGGAGGGCGCGACCATAGTACGGTCATCCATTCTTGTAAAGCTGTACAAGATTTGATGGATACCGATTTGATTTTCAAAGATACGGTAACGGATTTGGAGAAGAAAATTCGGATGAGTTTGAGCAATGCAGGGTAGAATAATCTTTTGACCAGAAATTTCCGTTTGTGGAAACTAAAAATCTATCCAGTAAAGTGAGTCGATTTTTAGTTTCCACATCCCTAAGCTAAGATTTCACGACTCCTCTGCCGGCACTAATGGTTTAGATGCATCAATGCCAAACCATAATAACCCGCCCAAAATCACAATACAGCCGATGATTTGCACAGGTAATTCATACTGATTATGATTCATGGTTAGGATGTAACCAAATGCTGATGCCATAATAGACGCGCCTAATTGACCCGCTAAACCCATCGTTCCTGCTACGGAACCCGCAAATTGCCCCCCAATATCGGTCGCAACTGCCCAAGAAACGGGTAGCGTAAAGTCTTTAAACGCTAATCCCAAGGACAAAAAGATGATGGCAACATTAATATCTTGTATCAGCGTCCCAACTATCATGCAAATCCCTGACATCACCAAGCCAAACATGCCCACATAACGCCGCCCAAAGGTAATGCCTTTCAATTTCGTCAAGTAATCCGAAGCGAAACCGCCCGCAAGACAGCCTGCCATCCCCAAAATGAAGGGTAACGAAACCATAAAACCTGTTTTGGAATCCGATACGCCCCTACCCTCTTGTAGATATTTCGGCATCCATGACATATAGAAATAAGCACCATACAAAAGGCAGTGATACATCCCCATTAATGCCCATAAATTTTTATTACGCAACACCGTTTTCCAAGGGAGTAACGCGTGTGTTGGCTTTTTCAAACTACGCCCTGCTTCAATTTCGGCTACTTCCGCCGCACTGATATTCGGCATGTTTTTGGGTTCATCTTGGTACCAGAACCACCAAAACAAGACCCACACGCAGCCTAACGCGCCTAAAATGTAGAAAACAGCCCGCCAACCGCCATACGTGTATGCCAAATAAGGGGCAACAAAAGGGGCTAACGCGCCGCCTAAACGACTGCCCATCCATACAATCGATTGGATTCTACCGCGTTCTACCGCAGGAAACCATCTTGCAATTGCAACGGATACGGTTGGAAACGCGCCTGCTTCCCCCGCGCCAAATAAGAAACGGGTGATGATTAAAAAATAAAATCCAGTCGTAAAACCTGTCAAAATGGTGAAAAAAGACCACCATAAGACAATCCGAATCAACGTGATTTTTGGACCGTATTTGTCCACCAACATCCCTGTTGGAATTTCAAATGCGCCATAAGCGAGTGAAAATGCACCCAGCACTAAACCCCATTGTTCTTTACTCAAACCCAATTCTTTCATCATGTCTTTGCTCAATACCGAAATGGAATTTCTATCCAAATAGGTCACTACCGCAAAAACAACAAAGACTAAAACTAATTGATACCTTTTTTTCATGTCGTTTTAATTTCAATTTCTAATTTTTTGTTTTGTTTTAAATCGTATCATCCCAATTAACGCTATTAAAATAAGTATAAAACCAAAAAAGGTTTGGAGTGTATAGGTTTCACCAAACCAAAAATAACCAATCATTAACGCAAACATCACTTCCGCATACCGCAACATGGATAAAAAACTGGTGTCTTCTTGCTTGGCATTTTCGCCATCCAGCGTTCCGCGCAAACTATACGTGAATAAAACTTGCGCTACAAAACCTGAAAAACCAATCCCTAAAAAAATAATGGATTCATGCAAATTGGGCGTTTTCCAATAAGGTATTGATAATGAACCACTTATGACACTCGCTATGAGCATAAAATAATGAATCACCACTAAGGGATGGTCATCATCCCCAATTTGACGAATTAAAATATAGAGTAATCCATTTGCAAATGCGGAAATCAATCCAATGATTAAATCAAAGGTATTAATACGAATATCAAAACCTTTCAAACAACAAACGCCTAACATTGCCAGACCCAGAAAAGTCCATTGTATCCATTTCAAGCGTTCTCCAAGCATGAAAATCGCTAAAATCGCGGTGAATACAGGTGCTAAATATTTTAACGTAACCGCCGTTCCAAAAGGAATGCGCGGCAATATGTAGAAAAATGAAAATAAAGAAACCGTTCCAACAAAAGCACGTGTTAATAAAAGTTTGGTATTTTTACCTTTTAATGGAATTTTATTCCAACATAAAAAAAATATGCAAAATAACCAAGTGACAAAAGACCTGAAAAATACATGCTCAAAACTATGTATATCTGGTAAATATTTTATCAAGGCTTGCATAATTGAAAAACACATCGTGCTTAACAACATATATTGAACACTTTTGCTTAGATTCATTTTTTCTTTTTTTTAACACATAGGGCACATAGGAAGAGATAGAACACATAGGGCATATAGGAAGAGATAGAACACATAGGGCACATAGGAAGAGATAGAACACATAGGGCATATAGGAAGAGATAGAACACATAGGGCATATAGGAAGAGATAGAACACATAGGGCATATAGGAAGAGATAGAACACATAGGGCACATAGGAAGAGATAGAACACATAGGGCATTCATCAGAAAGTCTGCATCCCAATAAATGCCCTATGTGTTCTATGTCCTCCTATGTTACCTATGTGTTAGTGAAAAACGTTGCCTTTCATAAATGCCCTATGTGTTCTATGTCCTCCTATGTTACCTATGTGTTAGTGAAAAACGTTGCATAAATGCCCTATGTGTTCTATGTCCTCCTATGTTACCTATGTGTTAGTGAAAAACGTTGCCTTTCATAAATGCCCTATGTGTTCTATGTCCTCCTATGTTACCTATGTGTTAGTGAAAAACGTTGCCTTCCATAAATGCCCTATGTGTTCTATGTCCTCCTATGTTACCTATGTGTTAGTGAAAAACGTTGCCTTCCATGATTTTTCGGACGGTGCGAATCGTACCTGCCCGTTTGACATTGATTTTATCGCCATTCGTCTCCATTTCGAGTTTGACCTCTATCACGCCAGACGGATGTTCAATAATAATGACTTCACTTGGCGCACCATTCGTCGTTCCGACTTCGGAGGCAACACTGCCTTTGATTTTCAACGCAGTGCCAACACAAATCGCACCTGTTACGGCATGCGCAGGATGGAGCGTTCTCGGTGTAAAATAGAGCGATTGAATATTATTGGAACTGTTTTTAGCTTTGGAGAGCAACCCAATTTTAGGTAAAACGCTGTTACTGACATCGCCAAGTCCCATTTTTTGTCCCGCTTCCAAGCGAATTTTTTCTAATTTCGCCATTAAATCTTTGCTTTTTTGGAAAAATTCGACATTTTCATTGCCTATTAAACCAAAATCACTGGCTTTCATTAAAACCATTGGAATCCCCGCATCCAACATCGACACCGAAACGCCTTGAATCGTATCTCGAATCTTGCCTGTGGGCAATAATTTCCCCGTTTTGCCGCCCACTTGGTCGAATAAATTCAAAACGACAGGTGCGGCAGTTCCCGGAACGCCACTGATTGCCATGGTTCCATCATATTCGACATAACCTTTGGGCGTTTGAACGATTTCTTCAATAATCGAATGGGTATTGATGTTATAAACCATGACCCGCGTTTCTGGAATCGTCGCTTTCACCATCCCGCGTTCTATCGCAAAAGGCGCGACACCTGCCATCATATTGCCACAAGGCGGAGTCGTATCAACCAATGGTTTATCAATTTCGATTTGTGCAAACAGATAATCCACATCAATCCCTTTCCGTTTGGAAGGTTGCACCATGACGACTTTGCTCGTCACCGTGACCGTTCCGCCCAAACCATCAATTTGATGTGGGTCAGGCGAACCCATGATTTTTAATAATATGTTATTGCGCAGCGTTACGTCCGTTGGCAAATCGCGCATGTCCAAAAAAGGTCCCTTGGATGTACCTGCACGCATGTACAAACATGGAATACTTTTTTCAACAATATGAGTTATTTTAGGTATTGTTTGAACGGTTGGATAGGTAGTTTTACAGGCAGTTATGGCGCATAAAACACTGATAATCAAGATAGAATGTTTCATAAATATGTAAATTTATAATATTTTAACACATAGGAATCATAGGTGACATAGATCACATAGGGCATCTGTTTAAATGAAGTACAGGCATTTAATGAATGCTTTTATGTAACCTATGGCTTTTGGCTTTTATGTGACCGACCTATGGCTTTTATGTGACCTATGGCTTTTGGCTTTTATGTGACCGACCTATGGCTTTTATGTGACCTATGGCTTTTGGCTTTTATGTGACCTATGGCTTTTGGCTTCTATGTGACCTATGGCTTTTATGTGACCGACCTATAGCTTCTATGTGACCTATGGCTTCTATGTGACCTATGTGTTACTGTGCTGCCGAATAACCTGCGGCGCGCCCAAAAACGGCTCCCGAAGTCAATCCAGAACCGCCCGGATAGCCGTAAAAAAAAACGCCACCAACCATTTCGCCACACGCAAACAAACCCGCAATCGGTTCGTTATTTTCATTCAAAACCGAACCTGTTTTATCCACTTTCACCCCGCCATACGTAAAGGTAATGCCGCCCGTCACAGGATAGGCGCGAAATGGCGGCGTTTCCAACCGATTTGCCCAATTTGACTTGGGTAATGCCAGACCAATTGTATTTTTACCATCTTTAATCGTCGGGTCAAATGTTTTTTCAACATGGACCGCAGCATTGTACGCCTTCAAGGTTGCCAACGCTTTTTCAGGTGGAATGCCTTTTAGTTTTTGAACCAAATCTTCCAACGTATCGGCTTCTACAAAACTCGCATCGGCTGTTTTATACTCGCCGTACAACAACGGATATACTGTTGCATCAAAAACCTGCCATGCAAATTGTTTGGGTTGTTCTAACACGGCTTTTCCGAATTGTGCATAGGTGTAATTCCGAAAATCGGCACCTTCATCCACAAAACGGTCTCCATTTGCATTTAGCATTACCCCAAATAGATAAGAAATTTTTCTATAATGTTTACGCTCTATGTGCGGAATATTCAAATTACCATATTCGGGCATGTGTAAATCCATCGGCGTTGCATGACAACCGCCAAAATGCCCATTTAAACTTGCCCCAACCGATTGAGCCATTTCGATACCCGCGCCTTGATTGTGCCGCGTACCGCGAACCCTTGCTTTTGCCCAATTTTGACCTAAATATTTGATTCTCAATGCTTTATTAGCCTCAAAACCACCACTCGCTATGACCACTGAATCCGCTTTTGCCTCTACGTCTTTGCCGTAATTGCGGTAACGCACGCCCACCACTTTACCATTTTCTACTAACAATGATTTCACATTACAATTATACTTAATTTTGCCGCCTAAACGCATCAATTCTCTTAATTCAGCTTGCACTAATCCATCGCCTTCGCCTTCGGATTCCAACGTTAAACCACCCCAAAAAATGTATTTTCCATCCTTTTGAAACGTTTGACGCGCATAAATCGGGTCAAAACGAACATTATGACTCGCTAACCATTGAATCGTTGGCAAACTTTCTTCTACTAAAAAATGTTGCAAATCAGTCAAGGGTTCTCCTTCATTGAAATGTTGTAAATCCGCTAAAAATTTTGTTTTTGGATACGAACCAAAATCCGTTCTATCTAATCGTTCATCCGTTGGATTTTTTAACAATGGTTTCAAATCATTGAAATCATCATACGCAAAACGCATCGCGCCCGCCGTATAACGACTATTCCCCCCAAATTCTTTGGTATTCGCTTTTTCGAGCATCAAAACAGATGCACCGCGTTCTAAGGCAGCTATCGCAGCGCACATTGCGGCGTTACCACTTCCTATGACAATCACATGATTTTTTTTCATATATTCGAGTTGATTTTTTGAATGAGGAATGAAGGAATGGTAGGAATTAAGGACAAATATGTCTTTAATTCCTACCATTTCTTCATTCCTAATTCAAATTTAACTTAGAAACTATAATTAACAGACGCATTCAAGAAACGTCCTTGTGTACCAAATTGGTTGGTTCTCCGAGAATAAACCACTTCATTGGTCGTTTGAGGCACTTGCAACAAATCTGGATAAACATCAAACAAATTGTTTGCACCTAAGATAATCGCCAATTTTTTGATAGGGCGATAGCTTAAAGAGACATCAAACAAGGTTTTTGCCGCAAAAACTTGGTATTTTTTCGCTGTAACATCGGTTGGAGCTACTTTCAACGTTGCCAAAGGATCCGCCACTGAGCCAAAACGCGTCCAACGCAACAATAAATTGAAATTTTTATAATCATAACCCGTTGAAACAATCAATTTGTTCTTAGGCTGACCATCCGTAATGTACAATGCTGCGGCGGCATCCACAATTTGTACGCCCGTTGAAGTAGTTCTGTTAGCCCTCAAAGTCGTCTCCATAGAAGAATAGGCAACATTGATAGCTACTTTATTATCCTTATCAATCGGTCTATTGTAATTGGCAACAAATTCAAAACCATTAGTACGCGTATCAAGCGCATTTACAAAGAATTGTGCATTTTGTTTGAACCCTTCTGCCACAAATTCTGGATATTGTCCGACAGGTGTACTGGCTGATAACATAATCCGATTATCCACATCAATCTGATAAATATCCGCCGTCATCGTAAAATAGTCTCCCAATTTAGAAGTAATCCCACCTGCAAAGTCCAAAGAAGTTTCTTTTTTCAATCCATTGAGACCCAATAGAGATGCGTATTTATAATCCGCAGGAAGTACAGGATTATAAATAGAATTACCCGCATTGTCAAATGAGATATTAACAAAATTGCTATAATGAATCTGCGTCATAGACGGTGCGCGGAAACCTCTGCTAATCGAACCCCGAATCGCAAAAGCATCAGTTGCTTTGTAACGACCATTCACTTTTGCAGAAATATCGCTGCCGAAATCGCTATAATTTTCACCCCGAACTGCTGCACCTATCAATAATTCTTTCGTAATATCACTTTCCGCCTCTGCATAAACACCAATATTCGTCCGATTCCATTTACCAGCAGTCTTATCGCTAAAACCTTCCCGTCCGCTTGAACCAACATCTCTCGTTGCAAACAAAGGACCTGCCTTCCAAGCTGCTTCATCTCCTGCAATTTGTTGATACGTTTCAGCTCTAAATTCAGTACCAACACCCACACTTAAATTTGGATAATTCTTAGCATTGAATGATTTATTAAGGTCGGCATTTACTAATGTTTGGGTAACTTGGGTTGTTCCAACCTTAAATTTGGTTGGAGAAGCATCTCCTAAACTCGGATTAACCGTATTTTCGACATTCCAATCCACCTTGTTAGAACCTTGTCCAACACTCAAATCGGTCTTCCAACCTGCCAAATCGCCTTTTACACCTGCCGTAATCGAATAATCTTGCAAGGTTGCAGGCGCAATTGGGTTATAACCATTCGGAAAAATCGACAAAACAGAACGCCGCACATTAGAAGGCGGGCGCGTGAAAACCCCTGTAATGACTTGTTTATTGGTATAACCGCCAAAAGTATAAAAATCCCACTTATCATTAAGGGGTACACCTGCGTTGATGAAAAGACCATAAGTCGTATTTTGAGCCGCCCCTAAGATAGCCCTGTCCAAATTAATACCATTTAATTTCACTAAACTGTCATCCTCCACTACATTGCTTTTATAAAAACCTGCACCCGCTTTATACGCACCTGAACGGTCATAACCATCTGTGTGTGAATAAGTTAGCGTTGTATTGAGGAAACCTTTTGCACCTAATTTCAAACCAACATTGGCAGAAACATTATACGTCGCACCGTCTGTAACGGTTTTGATAGGTAACAAGCCTGCTACATCAATTTGAGGTCTTGAATAACCTGTTCCTGTATAAACATTGACCGCACCGCCCGAAGACGCATTGTTTAATTGCAAATTGATAACACCCGCAATCGCATCCGAACCGTATTGAGCCGCCGCCCCATCGCGTAATACCTCAACGCGTTTCAAAGACAAAGCAGGAACAACATTAATATCAGTACCCACTTGTCCCTTTCCAACCCCATCATTGATGCTCAAAAAAGAAACTTTATGACGGCGTTTGTTGTTAACGGTTACCAAAACTTGGTCAGGTCCCAAACCGCGCAACGTCGCAGGATCCACAAACGGCGCACCGTCATTGATACCAAATTTTACGGAGTTGAACGAAGGCGCACTATAATGAATGGATTGCCCCAAATCGATTTGACCTGTTGCTTGTAAATCTTTCACATTGATAACGTCAATCGGCACAGGTCTATCCACATCCGTACGCGGTTTCGTACCAAAACGAGAGCCAACCACCGTAACTTCTGAAATCAAAGAAGCCGATTCTTCCATTGTAATATCTAACGAAGAAGTACTTGCTGTAACGGCTACTTCTTGCGTTTTAAAGCCTACAAACGTGAATAACAACACATCACCAGTGCTTGCATCTAAGGTAAAATTGCCCTCTGCATCCGTCAAAGTACCACGTGTCGTGCCTTTGATACTGACACTCATGCCAATAATCGGTTCACCATTTTTATCTTTGACCTTCCCTACAATGGTTTGTACGGTAACAGGCGTTGATAAATGAATTGATTTTTTTAAGGTAACACGTTGATTATCAGCACATACGGGCATCACACAAGTGATAGACATGCTTAGTGGCAATAATGCCAGTTGAAGAAATTGTTGATATTTTTTTTTCATAAATTTTAGAAAAAACAATAATTGAATAAGACGATGTTGTTTGCCTATAACTACGACCTACCATGAAAATCGGAGTTGCTTTTTGCATCAAAATTAATTGCGCCGCAAATTAACGCTAATTTTGGAAATTACAGTTGTTCTTAGGATATTTTTTTAGGTTTTACGGGTGTAGCGTTCCAATTTATCACATTAAACCTAATATTTTTTTATTCAAGGTTTCATCCGTTCCCGCGCTTGCAAAATCGTCAAAAGCCCTTTCGGTTACTTCGATAAGGTGTTTTTGAATGAACGGCGCACCTTCTGCTGCTCCTTGGTGGGAGGATTTGATGCAACATTCCCATTCCAAAACAGCCCAACTATCGTATCCGTATTGTGCTAATTTGGAAAAAATGGCTTTAAAATCCACTTGCCCATCTCCCAAAGAACGGAATCGCCCTGCCCGATTTGCCCAACTCGAATAACCACTATATACGCCTTGTTTGCCTGTTGGATTAAATTCAGCGTCTTTGACATGGAATGCCTTGATGCGCTCATGGTAAATATCTATAAATGCTTTATAATCAAGACATTGTAATACAAAATGGCTTGGGTCATAATTGATACAGGCTCTCGGATGCCCTTTTAAATAATCCAGAAACATTTCAAAAGTCGTCCCATCAAATAAGTCTTCTCCCGGATGTAATTCGTAACAATAATCAACGCCACAATCATCAAATACATTTAAAATAGGCTTCCAGCGTTTTGCCAATTCTTTAAAAGCCGTTTCTATCATGCCCGCAGGACGTTGTGGCCATGGGTACAAATAGGGCCAAGCTAACGCGCCCGAAAAACCTACGTGTGTCGTTAAACCTAAATTTTTTGAGGCTTTGGCAGCTAATATCAATTGGTCTTTTGCCCACTCGCGGCGTTTTTTATCATTGCCCAAAGTGGCTGTGGATACATTCGCAGGGGCAAAACCGTCATATAAGGCATGATAACTTGGATGTGCGGCAACCAGCTGACCTTGCAAATGCGTTGATAATTCGGTGATTACCAAACCTTTATCCGCTAATTTGCCTTTTAACTCATCACAATAAGTGGTGCTTTCAGCGGCTTTGGAGAGGTCAATCAATCGGCTATCCCAAGAAGGTAATTGTACGCCTTTATAACCTAATTTGGACATATAATCCGCTATCGTATCCAGCGAATTGAAAGGGGCTTCATCGCCCATAAACTGCGCTAAGAAAATAGCGGGACCTTGAATGGTTTTCATATTGTAATTTTTTCAATAAAAATGAAGCTACAAAATTATAAAAAACATTCACAATTGACCCATTTGTAGCAAAAAAAAAGAGCAGTTGCTAACGCAACTACTCCACCATATATATTCACTTTTACTCTAGCCGTGTTGATTAAAAGGGACAACCTTTGCAACTATCCACTTTTGTATTCTGATTCGGACGCGAAATTTTTGATTTTTCGCTTTCCATACAGCCTTTGCAACCAATAACGCGGAACTCCGTCCGACGATTCATTTGATGCTCTTGCTCACTACATGGTATATTATTCGCACATTTATTGACATTCATATTTTCACCATAACCTCTTGGTACTAAACGGTCGCGCTCAATGCCTTTCTCGACTAACCAACGTACTACGGATTCTGCACGGCGTTGTGACAATCGATTATTATACGCATTGGAGCCGCGTGAATCGGTGTGAGATGCCAACTCAATGATATAAGTCGGATTCTCTTTCAACATTTTCAACAATTTATCCAATTCAGGATTGGATTCATCTCTAACGGTGTCCCTAATACTTGGTCATAGGCTACACCTTCCATCAAAAACCGCATCTGTCTGCGCAATGGAATCTCTACTAAATCACTTCCTTTTTCATTAGCGGCTTTAGAACAAGCCTCCTTAGAATTGGGTTCATACGTATCTTTACCCGCTTTGAATGTGCAACAAGTATTGAATTTCATATCAACGCTGACCCGACCATTTTTACCTGTTTTATACTCTGCCCGATTGCATGAATCGCTCGTAACCGACGCATTTTCAATCGGTTCTTTGGTTTCTTCATCATAAACGAAGATTTGAACAGGTATCGCCGCCTTTGTAAAACTGTAAATATCATCGCGTCCTGCACCGCCTTGACGGTCTGACGAGAAGAAACCTGCCGTCCCATCTTCATTGAATGAAATGGAAAAATCATCATCTTTGGAGTTGATAGGACCACCCATATTTTCGGGCGCAGTCCATTGATTGGCTCCTTTTTCATCCACATAATAAATATCCAAACCGCCTAAACCCAATTGTCCATCCGAACTAAAATACAAACGTCCATTATTTTGAATATAAGGGAACAATTCATTGCCTTCTGTATTGACCGAAGGTCCCAAATTAACAGGTGCGCCCCATTTGCCATTTTCTTTTTCAGCAACATATAAATCCATGCCGCCATAACCAGATGGCATATCCGATGCAAAATACAACTTATTTCCATCCGCGCTCAATGCAGGATGCGCACAAGAATAACGGTCACTATTGAATGGCAAATCCATTTCATTGCCCCAACTCGTTGTACCTTTTCCTTTTTGAGCTGAATAGATTTTCAATTTCATCGTTCCATCATCATCTTTACCCGCTTTGCCGTGTGTAAAGTTGTTTCGAGTGAAATAAACCGTTTGTTGGTCTTTGCTGAACGTTACAATCGCATCATGGTATTTAGAATTAATATCCGATGCAAATTTCTCAGGGCGACCATACACCATTTTACTACCACTTTTTTTAACAGGCACAAAATATAAATCCAAAAAGGGATTGCCCGTCCAAGAGTGATTGCGTTTTACAATCACGCCTTTATCGCGTTCAGACGCAAAAACAAGCCCTTCCCGACTGCCATCTTTGTAGAAAGCGGGACCAAAATCATCTAAACGAGAATTGAAAGTCGTCGTAGCCACTTCATAGATACCATCTCCTTTGGTTTTCAATTCTTGTTCATTTTCACAGGCTTTGTGGAGGTGTTGACCGCGCACATCTTCAGGCGCGGATTCGGTGAATTTCGCATACCAATCTTTGGCTGCATCACATTTGCCATTGCGTTGCAACATTTGACCATAATAAAGATAATGTACGGGTTGCGCAGTGGGCAATTTGACCACTTGGGCATACATCATTTCTGCATTGACCACATCGCTGACTTTTAAATAACATTCAGCTAATGCAATCTTTGCATCTGGATTATTGTCTTTTGCCGCTAAGGGCTGTAAAATTTCGATGGCTTCTGTATAATTCAAATCTTTCATATATTGTCTTGCACGCGTCACTTTGGAGGACTGCGCGAAGACCGCATTTGAACACATTAGTAAGCCAAACGCCAGGAAGTAAAAGTTACTCGGTCTCATGATTTTAATTTTTGAATATAGTATGTTTGTAAAAGTGATAAAAAAAATCCGATTTTATCACAGTAGTGATTTATGTATGGTTTTGTTTTTGAATCGAAATGTCATGCCAAAAAATCAATTTACAGCATTATTATCCTTTTTTTGCAAAAATTTATTGTTTTTTGAATCAAGAATTAAGGAATAGTAGGAATTTGAGGATAATTTTTTTGTTAAAAAATTAGGTCAAGGCATTCTTAAATTCCTACTAAGTAGTTGAAATCAAAATAAACTATCAAAATATAAGTCATTGATAATCAACTAATTCGTATCGAATCAAGGTCGGCGAGGTTGCAACCTCGCCGACCTTTTGGATAGGTTATTTCAATTGAACTACTTATTCCTTAATTCCTAATTCAAATCAACTTCGGTTCCGTATTTAAAAATAACGCGGTGTTACTGTTTTGCGCGTCTGATAATTAAACTCATAACCTGCCATGATTTCAAAAGAGCCACCTGCTGCCTTTTGTAATTTTGTCAAGGTGTAATCATAGGCTGCCCCAATGCGCACCCCATTCGACAAGTAATAAGCAAACCATAAATCGACGGAATCATAGGTACTTTTCTTGTTGAAAACTTCCACCGCCGAACGGAAGGAAGTACCAACCCACAATGTTTCTTGAAAAAACAAGGACAAATCCACATTAAATTCCGTCGGTGCGCCAATGCGCTCAAAAGCAGCATCTTTTTTAAGTTTGCTGTCTAAACCAACGGATTTAACCAATGCTGATGGTTTGAAAATCAACGCATTGCCTTTTAATGGAATTGCTGCACCAATCGTGTAAAAATAATGCCGATATTGTTTGGCATAGATAGCTGAGTTATCCGTTCTATCTTTGGTCAAATCGTACTCAATGATGCGCGGGCAACCAATCCCTGTATAAAAGTTATTGTTGTAATAGTAAATACCTGTTCCCAAATTGGGTCTCCAGATGTTTACATCAAACTGATAAGCAGGGTCGCCCGGATCTAATCGTTGCAATTTGCCCCAATCAGCTCTCCAATTGTAACCACCGCCTTGTACGCCAATACATAATTTGCCTTTTCCGACTGGAATCCGATAGGAATACGCCAAATTACCCGAAATCGTTGTTGTCGGACCAATTTGGTCAAAGACAAGACTCCCGCCTAATCCAACCCTATCGTTTTTCATGGGCGTGTGAATCGTCAAAGACTGCGTTTGTGGCGCACCCTCTATCCCCCACCATTGCGTACGGTGGAGCAAATTGACAATCATGTGGTCTTTAGAACCCGCATACGCTGGGTTGAATATCAAACTGTTGAACATATACTTGGTGAACATCGGATCTTGTTGAGCCGACACCCGTATTCCGACAAGCAGCAGAGTGAAAAGTGTGATAGTTTTCTTCATGATTAAAGAATTTTTTTTTAAAATATTTGAGTCTTTTGGGGGGACTCATCATAGTATGGGCGTAGATTACAAGTATTTAATTAAAAAGGCACAAAAATCGTGCTGATTCGGCTGCTTAGTAATGATTTGGATTGGGTTGTAAGAAATTTAATATTTGATTATATTTTTTATAACTCAAAAATGGTGGTTTTTTAAATTAGGATTTTTTTAGGATGGGTAGGCTTTTTTTAGGATTCATTTTAATTAAAATGAATCCTAAAAAAAGCCTACCCATCCTAAAAAATCCCAATTCAGACCCTTTTATCGCATCAATTGTATGTAACCTGTTTTTACAATTTGTCCTTTTTCATCATCTCTCAACAAGTAGAAATAAGTGCCATCTGGTAATAATTGACCATTCCAAATGCCCGTCCAATCTTGTTGGTAATTTTGAACATTCAGCACTTCATTACCCCAACGATTGAATACACATAACGTATGTTTCGGATAATTTTGTAAACCGTCAATGATTAACACGTCATTTTTACCATCATTATTAGGCGAAACCGCATCCCAGAATTTCAAATCTTGTGGACAATCGACGTAAATATAAACCCATGCAGTGTCGCAAATCGCACCTGTACAAAGTTCATATTGAAAACTATCTAATCCACAAGCCGTTGCAGTAGAACCACTTCTGTATCGAACAATACCCCTGCTAATCGTATCTAATTGACCTTTGACAGGCGGAATTAAAATATTAAATCGCGTTACGGCTGCTCGAATCGTATCATTTGCAAAAATATTCAACACGCGGAAACCTCTGAATCGAACCGTATCATAATCATCATTGGCAAGCAACGTAATATTTGTAATGGGTCTGCCAACAGTGATGTAAATCGTCGTCGTATCACAAATGCCATTCGCATTACAAACCACGATACAGGCTGTATCAACACCCACAGTTAAACCTCTAATCCGAACACATTTGGTAACAGAATCAATCGTTACTTGTGCATTCGTCCCCGAATTTTGAGGACATGCGTTGAATATCCGCGCTACGGCTCCTCCAATTTGGCTTGTATCTACTCGGCAAAAGACCGAATCGACTCCTGCATTCAATCGAACATTATCCACCGAAGGCGTAGGGCGCAAGGTATCTGCATTGACTCGGATAAACAATCGGGTCGTGTCGCAAATATTAAAAGCATTACAAATTCGGACACAAACAGAATCCAAACCAGGTGTATTTCCAGTCACTTTGACACATTTGGTAATCGTATCCAAAGTCGCTGTCGAATACGTCAAATTCAATGGGCTGCACCATTCAATCCGCGTAATCGGCGCACCTGCTAATTCACTTGGGTCAGGGCAGAACGTTCTATTGCCCAGAACAGGCATTTTAATCGTATCTACACTGGGTGTTACCAATGGAATATTGGGTTTGACTTGTATTTTAATATAAGTCGTATCACATCTGCCTATTGCATCACAAATCACCACACAAGTAGAATCCGTACCAATCGCAGTTCCTGTGTAACGAACACAACGTGCTGCGGTATCTAAAACAAAAGCCACATTCGTTCCTGTTGGCGGTGTGCAATACTGCATACTCCGGAATGTACCCGCAGGTCTTTTTAAATTACAAAACGTTCTATTTAAACCAATTGTAATCGTATCCGTGTAATATAACGGGCTATTGGTATTGATTGTTGGAATGGCTCTGATACTTACTTTTATAGTATCACAACGTCCTGTTAGAGGGTTACATAATACGTAACAACTCGAATCGGTACCTTGTCGAATACCAGTGTACGTAATACATCTTGTCGCGGTATCAACCGTTATCGTTGCAAAACCACCGTTACTTGGCGTACAACCTGGACGCATCACGCGGGTTTCGCTCGCAGGCAAACAGTAAATTCGATTCAAACCAACCGTTATCGTGTCTGTAATATTTTGACGAATCGAAACAGGTATGGTTGTAATCGCGATGTAAGTCGTGTCACAAATGCCACTCGTATTACAAACGCGCATACATACCGAATCTGTACCGATTGCCAAACCGCTATAACGAACACATTTTCTCGCTGTATCTATCGTAAATCCAACTCTTACGCCTGATGCACCTGTACAGAAATTACTAAATGTATTGATAAGACCACCTGGATTGACTAAATTACATATTTCCCTATCCAAACCAAGCGTAATCGTATCTGTTCTGCGATAAATGCGACTCCGTTGTGTTGTATCAATAACGGTAATATACATATAAGTCGTATCGCAAAGTCCACTTGTATTACAAGAAACAAGGCAGATACTATCTAAACCGGGCGCAACACCCGAATATCGGACACAACGAGAAGGATTTATATCAAAAAACGTAAATCGGAACACATTGGTACCGTTTGGATTGCAATGATCATAAAAACCACCTGTTGCATTCGCAGGCGCAATGAAATCACATTTCGTGCGCGATTGCGAAACATGTAAGGTGTCACGGAAAACGTGAATCCGACGCGTACTTGGCGTATTCGTTGGCGTATAAGCCCCAACTGCAACGTAAATCGTATCGCAAACATTATTCGTATAACAAATCCGCAAACAAGCACTATCTGCCCCTGGCGTAATCCCCGTAATCGTCATGCAACCCGTAGCAGGATTAAAATTGCTAAAAGTCACATGATTCCCACTATTCGTTGGACAAATATTCGTCATGCCCGAAGGCGTTAAACCCGTCCGCAATGGAATACAATGTGGTTTACTTGTTCCAACTGCAATCGAATCTGCTAATCTCGCATTATTGCCTTCGCCATTCGCAAAATTTGGACGCGTATAAGCTCCAACTGTAATAATTACCGTATCACAAATGCCATTATTGTAACAAATGCGCAAACAAGCACTATCCATCCCGGGACGTATCCCTGCTAACATGACACAACCATTCGTACTATTTAAGTTACCAATTAGTACTCTATTGCCACTATTTTGAGGGCAATAATTAGTGAATGATGTGACAGTCTGACCTGCTCTTAAAGTTAAACAACGTTGTTTATTCGTTCCAACCAAAATCGTATCGGTTATCCGTGTAATACCACTTGGCGCATTCACAGATGGATAAGCCGTTACAGTCACATTAAAAGTATCACAAATACCATTGTTGTAACAAATGCGCAAACAAGCACTATCCGTTCCTGTGGTAAGACCATTTATCGTCAAACACCCTGTCACAGGGTCGATATTTGCAAACTGAACATGCGTGCCAGATGCGGTCGGACACGTATTAGTAACTGACGTAATAATGACACCACCATTTCGAGTCGGCATACAATAAGGCTTACTCGTTCCAACTGCTACCGTATCCGTGACACGATTGCGTGTCCCATTCGATTGCGGTGGGTACACCGACATCACCATATAAATCGTATCGCAAACGCCATTACTGTAACAAACCTTCCAACAAGCACTATCCGTACCTACCGAAATGCCTCTTACGGTAGAACAACCATTGCCTGTATTCAAATTACTAAACGTCGCTCGTGTACCTGAACCAGTTGCGCAAAGGTTCGTCACGCCCGAAATCGTCAATCCGCCGCCGCGCAGCGTACCACACATTGGTTTAGTCGTGCCAAGAGCCAATGTGTCCGTAACGCGCAAACGCGTCCCCGTCAAGGGTAACGAAACGCGGGTATCAATGTAAAAATAATTCGTATCACAAACGCCTGCGGTATTACAAATCACCACACAAGCGGTATCAACGCCTTCGGTCAAACCCGTGTAAGTCACACAACGGTTCACAGGGTCTATGGTAAAACGAACATTACGCCCGCTATTCGTCGGACAAGCATTCGTAATGGAAGCAATCGTACCAGATGGAATGTTCAACGCACAACGCGTCCGACTCACGCCTGAAGAAATCGTATCTCGAATCACATGTGCAGGACTATTGGCAGTAGCGGTTACATTGACAATCAAATAAGTCGTATCGCAAAAACCCAATGGGTCACAATACCGCAAACAAGCTGTATCGGAACCAAGCGTTGCACCATTGAAAGTAATACAATTATTAACAGGTGTTTGAAAAACAGCATGTGTGGTAGCGCGAGCGCAAAAATTGCTTGTACTTTGAATCGTACCCAACAATTCTCCACTGCTAACACAATAATTGTCACTCATCCCAATTTGAATGTTCCGAATGACCGTATCCGGTTTGATACAAGCGGCTGTAATCTGTACGGTATCTCGGGAGCGATTAATCAAATCCTCCACGATTAATTGATGGCGACCGGGTGGTACATTAAAACGCAAACCTGTATAGCGCAACCCTTGATTATAACAAATAACATTTTGGCTACCCCGTGTCAAGCCAAGTATTCTTTGGCAGGAATAGACACTTCCATTCGCAAAACCAAAGACAATGTTGGAAACAGGGTCTAATTGCCACTGTCCAGACGGATTCCAACGAACCATTGAATCTTTCAACTGTTGTAAGTTGGCAAAACTCAATCGAAAGGTATCCCCATTCACAACCCATTCTTGTAACCTAAAAGGTCCGACTTCTCCATCGCCAAAAATGACCAAATAAGAGTAAGCATGCATCGTGTCCACTTTACAAGAAGTGAACGCAGCATTAAAAGGTTGCCCATTAAGCGTAAATCTGTAATTACTCAAATCATCGTAGGTAAAACTATCGATGCAAGCCGCCACGCCGAGTTGACAATCGGAACTTCTGGCGACGACCGAGTCTTGATGAATAAAACCAATCTGCGATTGTGCATGCAGACAAGTAATCCAAAGACTCAGGCTAAAGAGTAAAAGTTTTTTCATGAAGACTAATAAGTTTTAGAACGCGGTGTAGTTTTAGAATGAAATGGTATTATGGTGACAGCAGTTGGCTTTCTTGCATGATTCAATACGGCGCAAAGCCACTATCCCGTTTATGTACTTGTTGCAAAAGTCCTAAAAATCGTGCCAAGCCCTAACCTAATTAAGGTAATAAGTCCATGACTGTCAATGGTTTAAACTTTTGTAACCTATGTTTCTTATTGAAAACACGTTTATTATGGTCTATATTTTTATTAAAATTATAAATAAAAAAACATTTATAATTTTTAATTTGAGTTAATTGTGTGGTATTTGTTGAGTATAAATCAAACGTGTAGATGATTAAAGCATCTTTTGTACATAGTTTTCTGCGATTTGTTGCCTTTATGGTGAAAATAATTCCGTTAATTTGCACCCAAATTAATTTTTACAAAAATGAACAACCGGTTTTCTTGGATGTGTATGGGAGTCACGCTCTTTGCGGCAAGCTGTGACCGTTCCAAATCAGGGAATACATCAATTATTAAATTATCTGAAAAATACGATAAAACGTTTTGGTTTCAAGAGGGTCTCGCGCCTGTGCGCCGCAATAATAAATGGGGTTTCGTGGATACGAATGGCGTAGAAGTGATTCCGGTGCAATACGAAAATGCTTGGATGTTTACAGAAGGTTTGGCGACTGTGACCATCAATAATAAGCATGGTTTCGTGGACAAAACGGGTAAAATGGTCATACAACCCATTTATGATGATGCCGAACCTTTTCAAGAAGGGTTAGCCTTTGTCGAGTCGAAGGAAAAAATGGGGTTTATCAATCATGATGGCGATACAGTCGTGCCCTTGAAATATAAAGATTGTGAATCTCAATTTTCGCATGGTTTTGCAGCCGTGCGACGCGAGCAAAGTTGGGGTTTTGTCAATCGAAATGGGGTGGAAAAAATACCTTTGCGTTATAGTTGGACTCAAAATTTTTCGGACGGTTTGGCAGCAGTCGAAGATGGTCGAAAATTTTACTATATTGATAGTACAGGTCGAAATGTATTAGAGGTCAAATCGGAAAGGCGGGATAAATTTTCAGAAGGTTTGGCACGCATTGCGGTGAATGATAAATTCGGGTTTATCAGCAAAGCAGGTCGCTTAGTCGTTCAGCCTCAATATGATATGGCAGAAGATTTTTCGGAAGGTCTGGCAGTCGTCCGACTCAATGGCAAATACGGCGCGATTGACAAACAAGGCACTTTGGTAATTCCATTGAAATACGATAAGATGGAATTGCATTTTTCGGGTGGTCATATGCCTGTTAATTTGAATGGAAAATGGGGTGTTATCAACCAAAAAGGCGTAGAAGTGATTCCGCCTGACAAATATGAATGGTGTGGCGCGTATTGCGAAGGGCTTTTTCCTGCACAATTGAATGGGAAACGGGGTTTTTTGAACGCAAAAGGCGAAGTTAAAATCCCATTTCAATACGAAACGATTAATAAATTTTCAGAAGGCTATGCTTGGGCGCGGCGCGACAGTGCATGGTGCATTTTGAAAAAACCAAAATAAAAGCTAAATTTGGATTTTCTGGATGGCTTGAATTTTTAGATTTTTACATAAAATCCAAAAATCCAAGCCATCCAGAAAATCCAAGCTCAAATTATAAAAAATGGTCACAAATCGATTAATCTTAGAACCATTGCATCTCAATGATGCCACCTTTATATTGGAGTTGGTCAACACACAAGGTTGGCTACAATTCATTGGCAACCGAAATGTAAATGACCTTGATGATGCTCAAAATTATATTCAACGTATTCTTAATAATATCAGTGTTAAATATTGGGTGGTTCGAGAACAAAAAAAATCATTACCTATTGGAATCATTACCTTTATAAAACGAGATTATTTATTATATCATGATATTGGGTTTGCATTTCTGCCCCAATATCATCAAAATGGTTATGCTTATGAAGCCAGTTTAGCCGTTTTAAAGGCACTCCAAAAAGAGCATGCACATCCGCATTTGTTGGCAACAACAATTCCGAATAATGTTCAATCCATTCGATTGTTAGAAAAATTAGGATTTCGTTTTCAAGAAGTAATTGACGTTGGGAATGATAAATTAAGTGTATATCAATTACAATAATAGGGCATTTATCCTACTCAAATAAATTTTGCAAAAAAAGAGGCATTAAAGGCAAAAAAACCTTATTTTTGCCTTTAAATCACTCGAAAATGACAAAATTAGATAAATTTATCAACCCATTTACCGATTTTGGGTTTAAAAAATTGTTTGGTGAGGAAGAAAACAAGGATTTATTAATTAATTTTTTAAATACATTACTTCCGACCCAACATCGAATTGTGACCTTGAACTACCGCAAAACGGAACAACAAGGCAGCACCGCTTTTGACCGAAAAGCCATTTTTGACCTCTATTGTGAGGGCGAAGGCGGCTCGAAATTCATTGTCGAAATGCAAAAAGCCAAACAAAATTATTTCAAAGAACGAAGTCTCTTCTATACCACTTTTCCCATTCAAGAACAAGCCATTCGAGGCGATGAATGGGATTATAAACTCGCCCCCGTCTATATGATTGGGATTTTAGACTTCATTTTCGACGAAGATAAAGCGATTCAAGACCGCGATGTGATTCATTACGTGGAACTTAAAGACCAGCACAATCGCGTTTTTTACGAAAAACTGGTCTTTCTCTATTTGGCAATGCCGAATTTTCGCAAAAAGTTAACCGATTTGAGCAGTTTTCAAGATAAATGGTTCTACGTCTTGAAAAATTTGCAAAATCTGTCTGAAATTCCTGTGGAATTGCGCGATGGCGTGTTCAAAAAATTATTCCAAGTCGCGGATCTGGCGAATCTCTCCAAAGAAGAACGCCAAGATTACATCACCAGTTTGAAATATTATCGCGATTTAAAAAATGTGACGGATACCGCTTTTCAAGAAGGTGAAAACAAAGGTAAATTAGAAGGTAAATTAGAAGGTAAAATCGAAGGTAAATTGGAAGGTATCGCCGAAGGAGAGGCAAAAGCAAAATTGAAAGGAATTGAGAAAGCAATACGCAGGGGTAGGCTCACGGATGCCGAAATCGCCGAAGATGCCGAAGTAACGGTTGAGTATGTCTTGCAAATCCGATCGACTATCATTTAAACAGCAAAGAGCGTTATTTTACAATTTTTGATTTTAAAAATTAAAACCCTATTTCAAGATTTTTATAAAAATTAAATTTCAATTTTTCGTTTTTATAAAAACATTATACTGTTTTTAATTTATAATCTTTTCAAAGACAAATAAAATTTGGTATTCCGGTCAAAAATGGCTTAATTTTGTAAAATTATACGTTTACCAGTCTAACCAAATTATATGAGTAAAGAAATTGTTACCTTAGACGAGTTTATCATTCGCAGACAAAGCGACTTCGATGAACTCACAGGCTTGTTGCGCGACATCGGCGTTGCTGCCAAAATTATCAACCGCGAAGTCAATAAAGCGGGTTTGGTCAATATTCTCGGCATAGAGGGCGGCGCGAATACTTCGGGCGATACCGTTCAAAAATTGGATATGTATGCCAATGATAAAATCATCGAATGCCTTAAAAAATCGGGTGAATGTGCCGCAGTTGCCTCCGAAGAATTGGATTCTTTTGTGGAAATTCCGCCTGTTCTCGGTAAAAAAGCAGGTTATGTCGTTGTGATGGATCCATTAGATGGTTCTTCCAATATTGATGTAAATGTTTCGGTTGGAACGATTTTCGGGATTTATCGCCGCCTTGACCCGCAAAAACCGATTACAATGGCGGATTTTTTGCAAAAAGGAACGGCGTTAGTTGCCGCAGGTTACGTCATTTATGGCACTTCCACGATTTTGGTTTATACGACAGGCAATGGTGTGAATGGTTTCACGCTGGATCCGGGTATTGGCGAGTTTTGTTTGTCGCATAAAAATATGCGCATTCCTAAAAGTGGACAATATTATAGTGTGAATCAAGGCTATTATTTAAAATTTGACGTTGAAATGCGTCGATATATTGACCATTGTTCGGATATGAATTATGGATTGCGCTACATTGGTTCGATGGTTTCGGACATTCATCGCATTTTATTTCAAGGGGGCATTTTCTTGTATCCCAATACGCGTAAATATCCAAAAGGAAAATTGCGATTGTTATATGAATGTAATCCATTGGCTTTTGTCGTCGAACAGGCAGGTGGAAAAGCCGTCACTATGCGCAGTAATCGAATTATGGCGGTTCAACCAGAAGAATTGCATCAAAAAGCAACTATTGCCATTGGTTCGCCCGAAACCGTAGCTGAAATGGAAGCCTTTTTAGACAAATATGTTTTCAAATCCTATTAATTAGTTAAATTTAAAGAATCGATAAAAAATTGACTTTCAATGGATTATAACGTTTGGAGGGTTTGAAACCCTCCAAACGTTGTTGTCGATTCTTGAACATTATTTGTTATACACCTAAAATTTGCGTTGAACGCCTGTTTTTTCCAATAATTCAGATAATGACATTTGTACATGGCGCGTATCTTGCCAATTTTTCAAAACCATTCCAAGTGTTGTTTCCACAATCGTTTTATCTAAATTATCAATATGTAAAGCAGCTAAGGCTTGCGCCCAATCCAAGGTTTCGGCAACTCCCGGTATCTTATCCAATTTGAGTTGGCGCAATTCCACCATAAATCGGCAGATTTGCTCCCCTAAACGGTCATCAATTTGTGGGACTTTGCTCCGAACAATGGACAATTCTTTTTCAAAATCGGGATAACCGACGTACAAATACAAACACCGCCGCCGCAAAGCCTCTGATAATTCCCGCGTCCGATTGCCCGTAATCACCACATATGGAATGTGTTCTGCCCGAATCGTCCCAATTTCAGGAATCGTCACTTGCCAATCTGATAAAATTTCTAATAAAAAACTTTCAAAGGCTTCATCAGCGCGGTCAATTTCGTCAATCAACAAAACAGGTGGTTTATCTTTCCGCGAAATCGCTTCCAATAACGGTCGGCGCATTAAAAACTTTTCATCAAATATGCTTTTTTCCAAATCCGTTGCTGTGAGTGCTGTTTTTTCATTCATTTTCAACCAAAGCAATTGATGTTGATAATTCCACTCATAAATCGCATGTCCCGCGTCCAACCCTTCATAACATTGCAATCGAATCAAATCCGTTTTCAATGCAGTTGCCATTACTTTTGCAATTTCAGTTTTGCCCGTTCCTGCGGGACCTTCCACTAACAACGGTTTTTTCAAGCGCATCGCCAAAAAAACAGATAATGCAATCGTTTCATCTGTAATATATCCATTGGCTTTGAAAAGTGTATGAATCTCCTTAATTTCTTTATTTTTCATAACGAAATGATTATCAATATTTTACAACATTTATTTAAAAAATATTTTACAAAAGTAACTTAAAAAATAACATTATGATACAATGGGAACGCGGATTTTGCGGATTTGCGCGGATTTGCGCGGATTTTTTTTGGTAAAATAAACTTGCGTCAAGTTTAAAACTTGACGCAAGTTATGCTCGAATTTTGTTAAAAAAAATCCGCGCAAATCAGCCCAATCCGCGTCATCCGTGTTCCAATTGTGTCATAACTTCAATTCAAAGCAAAAAAGAATTTATTATTTTAATTGAAATCATTATTTTTACGCGTTTTTTCGACCAATTCATTATCAACAATTAAAAAAAATCATGGCTGACCCGAAAGGTTTTCTAAAACACACGCGCATTTTGCCCAAATCGCGTGCGCCAAAAGAGCGTATCAACGATTATAAAGAGATTTATGAACCGTTTGCCGAAGCAAAAACGCAGGAACAAGCGGCGCGTTGCATGGATTGCGGTGTCCCATTTTGTCACAGTGGCTGTCCATTAGGCAATGTCATTCCTGAATTTAATGATGCGGTCTATCTCAAAGATTGGGAACGCGCTTACCGAATTTTGTCCACAACGAATAATTTTCCCGAATTTACGGGGCGAATCTGCCCTGCGCCTTGTGAATCTGCTTGTGTTTTGGGCATTAATCAGCCACCTGTCGCTATCGAACATATTGAAAAATCTATTATTGAAAAAGCGTTTGAATTAGATTTGGTTCAACCAACGATTCCTACAACGCGTACTGGCAAAAAAGTAGCGGTGATTGGTTCAGGTCCCGCAGGTTTGGCGGCGGCGGAACAATTGAATAAAGCAGGTCATGCTGTGACCGTTTTTGAACGCAATACGCGTATCGGTGGTTTATTGCGTTATGGGATTCCTGATTTCAAATTAGAAAAAAATATAATTGACCGCCGCATGAAAATCATGGAGGCATCTGGGATTTCCTTTAAAACCAATGCTGATGTGGGTAAAAATGTGGATCCCAAACAATTGTTACATGATTTTCACGCAGTAGTATTGACAGGTGGTTCGACGATTCCAAGAGATTTGCCAATTCCGGGACGGGAGTTGAAAGGCGTTCATTTTGCAATGGATTTTTTAGAACAAAGTAATAAACGGGTTGCGGGCGACACGGAATTAGGCAATCCTTTGATGGCAACCGATAAAAATGTGGTGGTCATTGGCGGTGGTGATACGGGGTCTGATTGTGTCGGCACCTCGAATCGGCATGGTGCAAAATCCATCATTCAGATTGAATTATTGGCAAAACCACCGATGGAACGTGCTGAATCTACGCCATGGCCCAATTGGCCCATGATGTTGCGCACGTCGTCTTCGCACGAAGAAGGCGCACAACGCGAATGGGCAATCTTGACCAAAGCGTTTATTGGCGATGAAAATGGTAACTTAAAAGCATTACAACTCGTTGATTTAGAATGGGTTATGGATGCATCAACAGGTCGTTCTCAGATGAAACCAGTTGCTGGTACAGAGCGCGATTTGCCTTGTGAATTGGCATTGATTGCCGCCGGTTTTTTGCATCCGCAATATGAAGGTTTATTGCAACAATTGGGTGTTGAGATGGATCATCGTGGGAATGTGAAAGATAAAGCGTATCAAACCAATGTGCCAAAAGTTTTTGCCGCAGGCGATATGCGGCGCGGACAATCCTTAGTGGTTTGGGCAATGTCGGAAGGACGAGAATGTGCGCGGAAAGTCGATGAATTTTTAATGGGTTCTTCTTTTTTAGAGCAGAAAGAAGCATCCGTAGTCGAATTAGCGTAAAAATATACGTTTTTGGAATCAGAAATGAGGGGTTAAATTTAAATATCCGACAACAACGTTTGGAGGGTTTGAAACCCTCCAAACGTTTTAACAAAATTGGAAAATTTTTGAAATAGAATGCTTATGAATTTTAAGGATTGGAAAGATATTTTAAAAACATCCTTCCAATCCTTAAAATCATAAGCATCCTATTTCCAAAATTATTTCCAAAATTATTTCAATTCTAAAATCACGGCACTATTTTTATTCAATTCAATATTTTTTAAATCTATAACTTGTTCATTGACAACATTTTTGCCTTGTGTAAACAATTCAGTGCGTTCCGCGAAACGGCTTTCTTTATCTGCATTGATAACCACTTTTTTATCAGAAGTATTCATAACAATCATCACCGTAGATGCTGTATCATACCGAAAATAAACATAAACCCCATTTTCGGGAATAAATTGCATTAATTTCCCATTCTGAACAGCTGTATTCGTTTTTCGCCAATTTGCCAATTTTTTGACATAATTAAACGACTCATTTTGTAAAGCAGTTCTGCCTTTTTCCGTAAAAACCGTTGCGGTATCGCCCTGAAATCCGCCTAACATATCTTGGCGCACCTTGCCATCAGGATTCGTGAAACCTTTAAATAACAATTCATCTCCATAATAAAATTGCGGAATCCCGCGACAAGTCATCAACCATGCCACACCACTTTTGAATTTATCGACATCTTCCCCAACAACCGAATAAATCCGCGCCAAATCATGATTTCCCAAAAAATTGACATTTCGATACGCATTTTCATACAAAAAATCATTGCTTAACGTTTGATACATCCGCATAATGCCTTCCTGCCAACCTTGTTGCCGCGTCAAGGCTTCTGTAATCGCATAATAATTTTGAAAATCTGTTACCGCAGGCAGGTTTGAATTATAAGGTTTTCTTAAAAAATTATTTTGAGTCGTTTGGGCTTGATTCGCCGTTCCAGTGACCCAAGTTTCGGCAAAAATGCCCAAAGTTGGATATTCTGCCTGCATCCTCCTCCCCCACTCTGCCATAAAATCGGGGTCATTATACAAATAAGTGTCCAATCGATACCCATCTAAACCCGATAATTCCACCCACCAAAGGTTGTTTTGAATCAAATAATTGGCTAAATGAGGATTTTTTTGATTCAAATCAGGCATATGATTATCAAACCAACCATTCAGCATCCGATTTTGGTCTGCTTTGGATGCATACGGGTCAAAAATAGTTTGGTCTCTATAATTCGTGCGCGTCATCGTGTCATATTGATGAATCCAATCTTTTTCGGGCAAATCCTTGATGAAATAATGGCGGTCTCCACAATGATTATGCACCAAATCCATGACAATCTTAATATCTTTTGCCCGCGCTTTATCCACCAATTCCATAAACTTAGCATTGCCACCCAACCGCTTATCGGTTCGATAATGGTCTGTGAACGCGTAACCATGATAGGATTCATAAGGTTCATCATTTTCATTAATCGGATTTAACCAAATGGCGGTCACGCCCAATTCTTTCAAATAATCCAAATGATTGATGACCCCTTGCAAATCGCCGCCATGTCTGAAATACATTTTTTTGCGGTCAATGCCGCGCTGTTCCATGTCATTAAACGAATTATTGGTCGTATCGCCATCTGAAAAACGGTCAGGCATTATCAAATACACAAAATCCGATGTGTTAATACCCCGAATCCGATTGCCTGTGGTGCCTTTGCGCGGCATCAACATATAAGGATATTTTTTCAAATTACCATTCGTTTTTTTCAATAGAATCGTCATTTCACCCACTTTGGCGGCAGCGAGATTTAAATCCAAAAACAAGTAATTAGGATTTTCGGGACGATATATCTTATTGATTTTCACCCCGGGATAATTGATGATAACTTCTGATTGATGAATATCCGTATCATGAATAGTCAATTCAACCGAAGGTTCTTTCATCCCAATCCACCAATTCGGCGGGTCAATACGCGGCGTAATTGCAGCCGCCCCTGTCGCAGGAATCCTGCCCGCATAACGGCGAACAGCTCCAAACGGCACTCTTTGTTCGGGGTCGAAAGTATCTTTGGATGCCACAATGGGCTTTTGGAGTGGGTTTTTCGCCAAATCGACCGTTTTTTTGGTCGTATCGCAACTTATCATTGCGTTTAAAAGGAAACAAATGGGGATAAAATGGTTTACCTTCATGCCAAATGATGTTTTTTAAAGCAAAAAGTTATAAAAAACGCAAAGGTAACGCATTTACACTAAAATTTTTCATCCTTCATGCTAATTCGCTCGCCTTTGCAAGAAAGGAAACCATTTTCAGAAACATATTCGCCATACGCCACCACCATTTGAATCCAACGATTCGTATGTTCTTGAAAAATCATTTTATCCTTATTGGTAATAGGTTTTCGATAACGGCTAAGGTTGCATTCCAATCCAAATGATATTCTTTTTGGAGTTGCCAAACCAAATTTTTTCTATCTTCTTGGCGGTCAGGCATATCCGTTTGTGGAATTTGGATGACCACATCCTTATCCGTCGAATCCGCAGAACCATAAAAAAAGTAGGGATAATTAAAATTTTTAATATTTTGCATAATTTTTTGTTTGAATGACAACTTAATACAGCGAGTGGAGGGTTTTCAAAACCTCCACTCGTTATATTATTTCATTATAAGCTCAAACCTTCCAGCAATTGTTTATAGATTTGAATCCCTTTTTCGATTTCGGGCAATTCAATATATTCATCCGCCGTATGCGAGCGTGCCGAATCCCCACAACCAATTTTCACGGTTTCAAAAGGCATTAAAGCTTGGTCGGACAAGGTTGGCGAACCATATGGAGTCAAACCCAAAGCAATGCACCGTTGCACTAATGGATGAGTCAACTCTATTTTGGAAGAATTAAGGCGTGTAGAACGCGGCGTGAGCGTCGAAGCCAATTTTGTCACCAAAAAATGGTACATATCTTCATTGGAATAAAACTCATTCGTGCGCACATCTATCACAAACGCACATCGGTCTGGCACAACATTATGTTGCGTCCCCGATTGGATTTGAGTGACATTAATTTTGACATCGCCCAATAACGGCGATGTGCGCAATACAGCCCGTTGTTCGTGCATACGCCGAATTTTTTCAATATCCTGCATCGCAATATAAATCGCATTGATGCCTTCATTGCGGGCGGCATGTCCCGCTTTGCCAATAGCCACTGCGTCAATGACCATTAAACCTTTTTCAGCGATTGCAGGCTGCATTTGGGTCGGTTCACCCACAATTCCGAGCGTACAAGTCCCAATTTTGGGCAAAATCGAAGCAATTCCGCCAGAACCCGAAATTTCTTCTTCCGCACTCGCAGCAAAAATAAGGTTATAACCTAAATCACGGCGTTCATAAAAATGGCAAAAAGTCACCGCCAACGCACATAAAGAGGCACCTGCATCATTACTCCCCAAGCCATATAATCGCTCTTTTTCAAGAATAGGCTCAAACGGATTGCGCTGCCAGCCCGCCACAGGACGCACCGTATCATGGTGCGAATTGAGTAAAATAGTGGGCAATTCAGGTTTAAAAAATTTATTTTTTGCCCATACATTATTCCCATCTCGTTGATTTTGAACTCCTTTTGAATTCAAAAAATGTTGAATAATATCTGCTGTAACATTTTCCGTTTTGGAAAAAGAGGGCGCAGCAATCAATTGTTTTAATAAAAAAACACTGTCTTTAAAATCGGTCATTGGTACAAAATTGTGTTTTTTCAAACAGCATGTTGTTCGATAGTATGGATTGTAAGAATCGTTCCTTGCTGTGGCGTACTCAAAGCATCGTTTCGGAGTGCAATGCCTTTCGTACCGCAAATCACAATGCGTTCAACACCCGCCGTCAACGCCTTAAATGCGTTATCCAACTTGGGTATCATCCCGCCCGCAATAGAACCATTGGTTTTATGATATTGATAATCTTGATAATTCATTTTTGGTATCACAGAATTTTCATCACTTGGGTTGAGCAATACGCCCGGTTTATCAAAGCAATATATCAACGTTATTTGATATAATTGGCTCAAATACACCGCAAGTTCGGACGCAATCGTATCTGCATTGGTATTCAACAATTGCCCTTTTTTATCATGTGTTATGGGAGCGAAAACAGGTACAAACCCTACTTTCAACAAATTATCTATATTTTGGACACCAATCGTGTCAATATCGCCTACAAAACCATAATCAATACTACCTTTCACCCGCTTATGCGCTTGAATAAGGTTCAAATCCGCCCCTGTCAGACCAATCGCATTACAATTCAACGCTTGTAATCGGGCTGTAAGTGTCTTGTTAATCAATCCCGCATACACCATTGTTACTACATCTAAGGTTGCCGCATCCGTAATGCGCCGCCCTTCGATTTTTTTAGGCACAATATTCAGTGCTTTACACATGCTGTCGGCACGATTGCCGCCCCCATGCACTAAAATTTTTGGATATGGGATTTTTGAAAAATCGTTTAAAACGGAGCTTAAGGTTTCCTCGTTGTCTGTTACGTTACCACCGATTTTAATGATAATGAGTTGATTTTTAATCATTTGTAGGTCATTTTTTAGAAATCGGGGGCAATTTACACAATCTTTTTGGATTGCCAAATCTTTTTTTTGGGGTATTCTTAAAACACATAGAACACATAGGTTACATAGAACACATAGGCGTAATCGTTTCTACTTTTCGTTTCCATTTTAGGTAAAAAAGAACTTGAATTGAAATGGGCAACCGATTTTCGTTTCCATTTTAGGTAAAAAAGAACTTGAATTGAAATGGGCAACCGATTTTCGTTTCCATTTTAGGTAAAAAAGAACTTGAATTGAAATGGGCAACCGATATGTTCTATGTAACCTATGTACAACCTATGTACAACCTATGTGTCCTATGTAACCTATGTACAACCTATGTGTCCTATGTAACCTATGTGTCCTATGTGTTTTAAAAATCACCCAAATGCGTCTTTCATTCCTAATTTTAAATATATCTTATTTTTTCTCAAATGTAAGTGATTCTGAATTAATGCAATAGCGCAAACCAGTGGGTTTCGGACCATCATCAAAAATATGTCCAAGATGCCCATCACAACGAGCGCAATTGACTTCTACCCGCGTCATCCCATGCGATTTATCCGAAATTTCGGTAACATAATTTTTACGAATCGCTTGATAAAAACTGGGCCAACCCGTTCCAGATTCAAATTTAGCATCGGCATCAAACAACGGTAATTGACACGCGGCACACGCATAAACGCCTTTTTCATGGTTGTCCCAAAACGCATTTTTAAAAGGCGATTCCGTTCCTTTCTCGCGCAACACGTAATATTGTTGTTTGGTCAACGATTTTTGCCATGCTTCAGGCGTTTTAACCACTTTTTCGATTTTATCGGGAAAAACGTTAGAAGTGCTGGTATTTTTAGCCACTTTATTGCGTTTCAACGAATCATGGTACAATTTCATAAATTTATTGACTTTTGCAGCCACAATCGTTGCACAATACGGCTCGTCTTGATGCAAATTGTAATAATTTTGATGATAATCTTCTGCCCGATAGAAATTTTTGAACGCTTCAACCGTCGTTACAACAGGTGCGCCTTGCAAATTACTCGAATTAACTTGCGCTTTCACGGCTTCAGCAGTGGCACGCTGTGCATCTGAATGATAATAAACGACTGAACGATAGTCATCTCCCCTATCATTACCTTCCTGATTTAGAATCGTTGCATCATGAATTTGCCAAAAAACCTCTAAAATCGTCTTGTAAGAGACCACTTTCGGGTCAAATTGCACTTCAATCGTTTCCGCATGCCCTGTGGTGCGCGTGCAAACTTGTTTATACGTCGGATTTGCCAAATTGCCACCCGCATAACCCACAGCCACTTTCGCAACCCCACTCAATTCTTGATAACAAGCATCCATTTTCCAAAAACAGCCGCCTGCTAAAGTAGCCGTTTCCAGATTTTTAACGTCTAAATCTTCCGCAGGCACAGCAGTCCCATTTTTAGTGGAACTGATAGCGGCAGTTTTATCCGCAGAAACATTTTTTTGCATACAAGCAAACGGAATGAATCCGAAAACCATTAATTTTAACAAATGAGTACTTAACATAAATAAAATATTTTAAATTTTTACTAAAATGGGTACAATTGGAACGCGGATAACACGGATTGGGCGGATTCTCGCGGATTTTTTTATTTTTATGCTTTATGAAAATTATAATTCTATTTAAAAAATAAAAATCCGCGAAAATTCGCCCAATCCGTGTTATCTGCGTTCCAATAGTACAAAAGGGGCTATTTTTTATCCTTTTTTATCCCAAAAAACAACTTATATTTGCCTAATTTTTCAAACTAAATTATTTAAAATCAATCCATTACAAGTTTATGAAACTCATTCTGGCATTATTGTTACTTGGTTATTTATACTTATTGCTTTTTTCGCAATGGAAAACGCAAGTACAAAGTTGGTCTTCTAAACAAGCAAACGCACTTTGGAATTGGATAGTGGGTCTTTTCAATGGAAAATCGTCCAAAAAGGAGACTTCAACGACGAAAACGGATAAATCAGACTCAAAATCGCCGTCTGACATCCCAAAACCACCTGTTGACAATAGCAAAATCCCGAAAGATAAGGATAAAGGCAACAATGCGAACAAACCTACTACACCTACGACCAAAGGATATGATGCGGATTTTACCAGTGTAGGTTTATTTCAAATTCGGATGGAGACGCTTTTGCGCAATCACACCGACATTTTAGCTCCTTTGCTCACACCTGAAGGCTCGAATAAAAATCTTTTACATTACACCCATTTTTCAGTGGCGATGCACAAAGGTCGCAAAATGCCTTTGTTGACAGCAGTGAATATTGATGGCGGCAAATTAGTCAATATAGAGCGCGAAACGGATAAATGGGAATACGATTCGCGTATGAGCACCGATTTTCAATTGTCAAAAGCCATTTATGCCAACAATAATTTGGATTTAGGGCATTTGGTACGCCGCCTTGACCCTGTTTGGGGCAGCGAAAAAGTGGCTGAAATGGCGAATGATGACACCTTTCACCTTACGGTTTGCGCACCACAACATAAAAACCTAAATCGGAAGACTTGGTTGCAATTGGAAGATTTTATTTTGAAAAATACGGATATTGCGGATGCCAAAGTTTCTGTTTTCACGGGACCCGTTTTTACAGATAAAGATAAACCGTTTCGCGGTGCGCTGTTGCCTTTGCAGTTTTGGAAAATGGTAGCCGTCATCAAAAAAAATGGCGAACCTTCTGTAACAGCCTATTTACTAAGTCATGCGGACGATTTGAGTGATTTGAAAGGCATTGCGGCGCGAGAAACGTTGATTACAGATAGTGGTTTTGGTGAATATAAAACATTTCAAATCCCCTTACAACGCTTGCAAGAATTGACAGGTTTGAATTTGCGCGATGTGCTTCCTTATGACCCGTTGAAAAATCGGCGGGCAACACTTGGCTTTGTGAAGGAGCATTCAGAAGTGGATGGTTTAAATGATTTAGTCATTTAAGCATAATACAATTGGAACGCGGATGACGCAGATTGGGCGAATTTTCACGGATTTTTTATAAATTAAAAAATCCGTGAAAATTCGCCCAATCTGCGTCATCTGCGTTCCAATGACATCATTTATGAACACCATTTGGTTGGAGTGGCCTTGTAATCGCCGATACTTTCCGTTTTCTATCCAAAAAATTGCCAATACGCGTTAGGGCATCTTCCAAAATTTGCGTATTGGGTAGGAATACAATTCTAAAATGATCCTTGGTTGGATAATTAAAACCATTGCCCGCTACGACCAAAATGCGTTCCTCTTCCAATAAATCATATACAAATTCATTATCCGATTTAAACGTAAACTGTTGTAAATCAATCTTTGGGAAGATATACAACGAGCCTTTTGGACGTGTACAACTCAATCCTTGAATCGCATTTATCTTATCATAACAAAGTTGCATTTGTTGATGCAAACGACCTGTTGGCAACACCAAATCGTGAATGCTTTGATAACCGCCCAATGCCGTTTGAATCCCAATTTGAGCAAACACATTACTACATAAACGCATACTTGCAAGCAAAGTTAAGCCTTCTACATAACTTTTTGCCCTTGTTTTCGCCCCAGTCAAGATTAGCCAGCCACCCCGAAAACCTGCTGCTCGATAATTTTTAGACAATCCACCCATCACAACCGCCAAAGTATCCTGCACCATATTTGCAATTGTATAATGCACCGCCCCATCATATAGGATTTTATCATAAATTTCATCCGAAAAAATAACCAAACGATACTTTTCCGCCAAATGCACCATTTGTTCCAATATATGTTTTTCATATACCGCACCAGTTGGATTATTTGGGTTGATAATGACGAGTGCTTTTGTTTTTTTAGTGATTTTGTTTTCCAAATCCACTAAATCAGGATTCCAATCCGCCGCCTCATCACACCTATAATGTACCGCATTGCCACCCGCCAAACCGACCGAAGCCGTCCAAAGTGGATAATCAGGCGCGGGAACAAGGACTTCGTCACCCTCATTCAACAAGGCATTCAAACTCAAAACGATTAATTCGCTCACCCCATTGCCAATAAAAACATCTTCAATTTGCGTATTTTTCACGCCCAAACTCTGATAATACTGCATAACGGCTTTACGCGCCGCAAATAAACCGCGAGAATCGGCATAACCTTGTGCATCTCGAATATTGTCGATGATGTCATGTACAATTTCGTCAGGCGTATCGAACCCAAAAGCAGCAGGATTCCCAATATTCAAACCGACAATTTTGAACCCTTGCTGTTGCAATTGCAATGCTTTTTCGTAAACGGGTCCCCGAATATCATAGCGCAATGATTCTAAACGATTGCTTTTTTTAAAAGGCATATTCAAAAAAAATTATAATGATTTGATAATTAATTGTTTATACAATAAATATTTAAAGTTTAGTAATTTACACTTTGGAAAAGTGCGATACTATTGGAACACGGATGACGCGGATTGGGCGGATTTGCGCAGATTTTTTATTTTTTTATTTTTATATTTTTTTTAAAATTATAAAAATAAAAAATTTTATAAAATAATAAAATCCGTGAGAATCTGCCCAATCCGCGTCATCCGTGTTCCAATAGTATTGCACTTTAGTAAAGCAAAAATATTTGTTTAAAGTTGAATAATTTCCCCTTCTTCACAAATGCTAAATCCTTGATTGATAACACTTTGCCTTGCTGGTGTTTGCCTCAAACAGGGGTTCGTATGATTAAAATGAATAAACTTAATCTTCGATTTTTCCACACTTTTTTCAAATAAACGAATGGTTTCTTCCATAAATGGATGTGGAATTTCGCTCATATTTCTATTGGGAATTTCACCATTTTGATAAAAAGTAGCATCCAATAACGCATCATCCACCATTCCAACTTCTTTGATAATATCGCGCTGCCATTTTGACCATTTATCAATATCTGGAATAAACAACACTTTTTTCTGATGCGTCGAAATGATATAACCCACCGTTTCCGAAAATTCATCTCGATGCGGCACCATAATCGGTTTAATTTGAATATTTTTCGACAATTGAATCGTCGAATCCGATGCCAAAGGCATCAATTTAATATTTTTAAGACTGACTAATTGACTCCAAGGCGCATTAATTTCCAAAAAAGATTTCATTTTGGGCATCGCAAAAACGGGCATTTCTTTTGCCCCAATCGCCTCCCTGCCCAAATACATCAAACCTGTATAATGCCCAATATGTGCATGCGTGAGCAAAATCCCATTTATCGGTTGCGCTGCATCGGATAAATGCGTGCGCAACACCCGTTCTTGCTCCGTAAAATCGGGTGTTGCCTCTATCATAAAAACTTGATTCGTCGCTTTATCCACCAGCCCCAAACAAGTAACGCGCTTTTTAATAGCCTTTCCTTGCGCAACCGATGCACAACAAACCTTATCACAATGCGGATGTGGATAACCTGCATCTTGCGCAATGCCAAGCACTACAATATACTGTTGTGGCAAATTTGCTTTTGAAATTATTTTAGTTGGCATATTGCAATGAATGCCAACTAAAAATAAAATCCAAAAATATTTTTTCATAAATAAAAATTTTAAATAATTCATGCCCAATAAAATCCAACTGCAAAAATAACAAAAGGCACAAAAGAAATAAATTCCTTTGTGCCTCTGTATTACTTTTCGGAGCCATAGATTACCATTTCGTGAAAATCACCTCATTCCGACGATTTTTCATCCGATTTTCTTCGGTATCATTATCTACAACAGGTTTCTCAGAACCCAAACCGATGTAAGTCATTTGTTCCGCAGGCACACCGCGTCTCAACAACTTTTTGTATAAACATCTGGCTCGAATCGTCGATAAAGTACCGCCATCTGTTTTATCCGTACCTGCATAAACATCACTTTCATTGCCATCAATATGACCATTAATTTGAATATGAGCATTCGGATTTGCTTTAAGCAATCGCGCCAAATCATCCAATGGTTTAACAGATGAACTTTTCATATGATGCGAACCTTTGGAATATTCAGGCGCACCAAAATTAAAATTAGGCGACTCTCCTGATGGATTTTCCAAGAAAGCAGCCATTTTAGCAACTTCACTCACATAACCCCCTTTTCCAGCACGCGCTGTTTTTTTATCATAATTCTTTGGAGAACCTTCATTAGAGGTAGCCGTTACTTCTTTTTTAGAGGCAATTGCAACACTTGGTTCTACTTTTGGCGTTGTTTTAACGGTCGAAGAGGCTGTTTTAGGCGCATTGGGTTCTGCTTTCATCGCAGAAGCCGCCGCGACACCCGAAGGATCCGAAACGACATTATTAGAAGTAGTTGCCGAATTAAGAGTCGTTTCTGGAATCGTTGGCATGGCTGCGCCCGCACGAGGAACTTCCGTTTTAACGTCCGTGATAGCTGTTTCTGCTTTTTTGCCGCGCCCTTTCCACCAAAAAAACAATGGTAACAACAATAAAAGAGGCAATGCCCATAACCACCAAGGTCTGCCTTTTTTCGGTTCTTCCTCCTCTTGTTCTACGGCTGCTTTGCCTGCGGTCGCGCCACCACCACCTGCGGCAGCACTTGTATAAGCATTTGCACCAGCTTTCGTCGTCTTGCCGCCAGAAGTGCTTGACGAAGTAGAACCTGTTACACTACCTGTTTTTGGCACTTCTACCTTTGGCGTTGGAATCTCTACTTTCGGCGTTGGAACAGCAACTTTGGGAATTTCCACTTTCGGTACTTCTACCTTTGGAGTTGGCACAATAACTTTTGGAACTTCCACCTTGCCGCTACCTGCGCCTGCGGACAATTCGCCAGCACCTAATGCCAAACCTCCTAAGCCAATTGCGCCCGCGCCTGCCACAGGAACATCCCGTTTTTTATCCACCTCTAAGGTAAAATGCTCTGTTTCGGTTTCAGTCGTAGTGGAAGTCGTCGTTGTTGTCAAAGAACGCGGGTCAATACCATACTTAGTAGCATAAGTCGGAACCGTTGACATCATCCAACGAATCGCGGATTCTCTTTCTGCTTCCGATTTAAAATCAGCACTCCGCGCAATTTCTTGACGGTTTGCACCGCGTAAGACAAAATAATATTTGCCATTTTCGTATTTGCGTTCCCAACGATTCGGGTCACCAACACTTTTAATCACCGCCCTCAAACCATTATCGCGCCCAGAACCGCCTGTATAACTTTGACTGAATAAAATCGTTTTACCACCCTCATCATTCAATAAAAAATAATGGTCTTTTTCTTGCTTGACCGTAGCAAATCCTGCCGCTTTGGTTCCTGCCGACACATTCAAATTGTATTGATTGACCGCCCGACGACTGGATCCTGCTCTTTCTGGCTTGGGATAAGCGGACAAATAGCTTGCACCATTTTTTTGTAAATACCCAGAAGCGCGTTCTGCATCGCCCCGATTGTCGTATAATCCACTTCGAGCAATCTCAAAACCATTAGAACCTTTTAAAATAAAATAATATTTGCCACCACTGGATAAGACTTCATATCGCTTTTGGTTGCCTGAAGCCGTAATAATTTGGTGAATACGGTTGTCGCGTTGATAAGCAGAGTCGAAACTACGGCTAAACAACAACGCTTTACCATCTTGTCCATTGAAATGGAAATAATAACCGGGTTTGCTATCATTCCGATTAAACGCTTCAAAACCCGCCTTTCCAGACCGCGACCAATGCGCAAAATCGTAATACGAAGACAAATCCACTTTGCCAATATCCACGCGGGTACGAATCGAAGTAACATTTTCATCCACTTGATATTGTGTTTCATCGGAAGCGTCTTCCGATAACTCATCAATCGCTTCGCGCACTTCATTCGTCGAATCGTAAGGAAGACTTTCCGCAATCCGTCTGCCGCCTTCCGACAGCACAAACCCATGATTGCCATTTTTGGATTCGGTTTTGTAAGCAGCAGCATCTGGCAACAGTCGGATAACAGAGCGCATTGCGGAGATACACGTATCACGTGTTTCAAACGCCATACTGTTCAAAACGATTTCGCCCGCCGTATTCGAGAGGGTAAAATAGTAGCGATTGTCATCGCCCGTTTGGTACATATTGAATCTCATGGAGCTGAAATATTTGTTTGTAATGAACTAAAAATTTAAATGAACCTCTGTAATTCGTAATATATAAAGTATTGAGGTTACATCTTTTATGATACTACACGCGAGTTTGATAACTCATTTCAACCCGCATTGGAAAGCAATTTTAGGAACATTTGTTGAATTGTTCAAATTTTTGGAGTAAAATTTTTCAAAAACAAATACATTTTTATTTAATCAATATAAAAACAATTTATGTTACTCCTATATTCTCCTTAATTCCTTAAAATATCTAAATACCTCTCATATGATAACGGTGTCCATCCATCATAATGAAGCTAACCATTTTTTTATTATTCAAATAAATATAAAAAGGCTTATCTCCTTTTGGTTTGAGCGTAAGTTGGTATCTATCATCGGAATTGCCACTTTTAGGGTCTTCTTTCATTGAAAAATCATCCAATTTGTAATCCAAAGTCCTATCTCCTGCCAAAGTCCCATCTGGATTTTTAGCTACCAAATGAATTTTGGCAAAGTATTCTTTAATTATTTTAACTTTTTTATTATCTGTAAGTCTAGAAGAATCAATCTTTTCAGCAGGTGCGGCGGCAGCATCGGGTTTATCATTTTTCTTTTTGGATTTGTCAATAATGGTCACTTTTTCAGAAAATTCAAAAGTGATATTATCGCCAATGTGCAAACGGTCTTGAACCCGAGTATCATCTACGGACAAAAAAGGACGAATCGTTTTGCCCCAAAGCGAATCAATCACTTTGATTTCCAACTCATTGCGGTCTGTAAAAAACTTCTCTTCTCGTTCCAACAAATCATTTGGAATGTCTGCTTGGTAAAAAATGGCTTCTTTATCTTTTTGCGAGCGTTTAAACATCAACGCATCCACCTCTTTTCGGTCGTTTAAAAATAATTTCAAATGACCTTGTAAAGTCGGATTATTGGCATTCATCAAGTGTAATTGATAGCCAAATTTAGTTGGAGTCATATTATTGACGCTGTAAACGCCTTTAATGCCCTCTCCATCAACATACAAATTGTTTTGAGTAATCGAAAAAGAATACCGTCCTGCGGGAACATGATTTTTCGATACATCCTTGACTTCCATTTCATTGGGACAAAAATTGTAACCAATTAAATCCGTAATCGCCCGAAATTTTCGGTCTGAAATGTAGCTGTAATGACTTTGTGCATAACTTGCATTAACAAAAGCACTAAAAGTAGTGGTAGCTAACGCGATGATTAGAAGTTTGTTCCTCATGTAATGATTTAGTTATCTATTGGTTTTAGAAACGTAGGTTTGCTTTCAACGAAAAACCTGCGTTTAGGAAATCGTTTCCAATCTCCTAAACGCAATGCTTTGTAAATCAATATTTTACATAAAATTAAGATACTTTATCCGTTGCTTCTGCAATTGCATGACCATTGGCAGCCACTTCCTCCACTTCCGTTTTTGGTTGCGGAGCAGTTGCTTGTACTGGCTGTTGCTGATTGTTATTGTGATGACGTGGTTGTTTTTGATTTTCAAAAGCCGCTTTTTTAGCTTCGTAATGCGCTTGAGAGGTAGCTCTTTTTGCATCACGCTCTTTTTGAGACGACATCTTGCCTTCCAAATCATCTTTGGTTTGAATCATTTCTGCCATTTTTTCTTCTTTGGATTTGATTCTTTCCGCAATCATATTAATTTTAGCTTGGCGAATCTGCGCTTCTAACTGCCCATCCGTAGCCGCAATTTTCTTTTTCTGAAATTGTAAATCATCTTTATCGCGCTCAATAGATTGCTGCATCTTCTCAATCGCTCCGATTAAACCTTCGTAACGACGTTCCATTCTATCGACCGCAGACGTATCATTAATAGCGTTGTTGCCAAAACGCCGTTCTTTAATCACTTTAAACAAATTGTCGATACGATTCCAAATCTCGCCGCTATGCTCGCGGGTCATTTTGGCATCTCTGAACTGAGTTTGCGCGCTTTTCAAATCCTCGAAAATGCCCGGAAAACGATGCAATCCTTCTTCCACTTTGCGCTCAATATCATCCAAAGCCGTACTAAATTTGCCATACAATTGCTTAGAATTGGTTTCAAACTCGTTCGCCATAGAAGAACGCATGCCTTTCAAGCGTTCAAACAAATCATTCGTGGTATCCCGCAACGTGTCGGCATGTTCGCGGAAAAGATTACGGTCTTTAACCTGCTCCTGAACCTTGTTCCAAAGCCCTTTCAACGAATCCCACACATCCCCGCTATACGCAGTCATTTGTTTGATTTTGTCTTCCATTTCGTGCAATTCAGAACGGTAAGCATCGTGCAGTTTAGAGGAAAGCACCACAAATTGCCATTCCGATTGAGCGCGATTCACCAAATCGGTTCTCTCGACCTTCAAATCGTCGGGTAAAATGCTGTCCGCGACCGCCAACTCCCGCAAAAGGTGTGTGCCGCCTTCTGGAAAAGTGACTTCGGCTGTGCCTGTACGCCACTCATTCAACATTTTTTGCGAAAAATCTTCGGTAACAATGGATTCTGGAAACGTCCAAATATCCACTTTGTTGTCAGCAGCGCGAAGCTGCATAGCGATTAATACACGTTGTTCTTGTCCGTTGGTACCCCAAAGTACTAATTTAGTCTTCATTCCTGATGTGATTTAAGTTCAACTGATAAACGGTAAAACATATTCGTATGATTTTGATTTTCAACAACTTATAAATTATTGAACGATTCAAAATCGTAAGTGATGTAAAAGATTTTTTAAAATAAATCTTTTTATTAAGGCGTTGTACGGTCTAATGGACGCTGCCCTAATAATTGAGTAATTAAACTCATTTCTTTCGATGGCTCTTTTTTAATATGGTCTAATTCAACCCTAAATTATGCAACTAATTCTTCCGCCGAAACTTCAACTGATTGAACAATTTTCTCCTTTATCAAATATTCTGCAATTTGAATCGCATTTGTTGCCGCACCTTTGCGCAAATTATCCGCAACAATCCACATGTTGAGGCAACGACGGCGACTTTCATCCCGCCGCAAACGACCTACAAACACTTCATCACGTCCTTCTGCATCTTTTGGCATTGGATATTTGAAATTATTGACATCATCCACCACAATAACGCCTGGCGTATTTTGTAAAATACGACGCACTTCTTGCAATTCAAACTCGCTCAAAAATTCCACATTCACCGATTCTGAGTGACCACCCATCACAGGAACGCGAACCGTTGTTGCCGTAATTTTTATCGTCTTATCGCCAATGATTTTGCGCGTCTCATTGACCATTTTCATCTCCTCTTTGGTGTAACCGTTGTCTAAAAACGAGTCGATATGCGGAATAAGATTCATATCAATTGAATACTTATACGCCATTTCGCCCGCCACACCATTGCGTTCATTCATCATCTGAGTCACCGCTTTCACGCCTGTACCCGTCACTGATTGATACGTTGATATAACTAATCGTTTAATACGATATTTTTGATGCAATGGATTCAAGGCAACCACCATTTGAATGGTAGAACAATTCGGATTGGCAATAATTTTATCCGTTTTGTTCAAAACATGAGCATTGACTTCGGGAACGACCAATTTTTTAGTCGGATCCGCCCGCCAAGCCGACGAATTGTCAATCACGGTTGTGCCAACTTCAGCAAATTTGGGAGCCCATTCCAAAGAAGTGCTACCGCCTGCCGAAAATAACGCAATATCAGGGCGGGCATTCACAGCCGTTTGCATGCCGACAATCGCATGTTTTTGCCCTCGAAACACGATTTCTTTACCAACACTTTTTTCAGAAGCGACGGCTAAAAATTCGGTTATTGGAAAATTACGTTCTTCTAAAATTTTCATCATTGTCGTGCCGACTAAACCAGTCGCACCAACCACAGCTACTCTCATTGTTTGAAAACCAAATTATGTTTGATAAATTAATTGTTAATATTTGTTGAACTATAATTGATTGAATTTCAATTTATATAAGTTCATTCTAATACAAAAATATTAGTTCACTACTGACGGGGCAAAGATATTAATTTTCGGAACTTCTTATCTGAATTGTGTCTTTTTTTCGACATTCTTTTTTTTATTATTTTAAAAAACCGCAAGCCGAAAAATGACTTGAAAACGTTTTTTTCTAAAACTTATTGCTAACAAAACAAAATTTGGCTATAAGTTTTATTTTGAAATATATGATTAAAAATTAATTTTTTTAAGTTTTTTTCACAACGCTTGCGAACCATTCGTTATCTTTATATTTACTTTTTTTAACAAATATGTGGGGCGCGATACGGTGAATGTTTTGGTGGAAGGTGCGTTTATGAAGCGCATTCCGAATGTTTTTACGACCATAAACACGAATTGCCATCAGACGCATATGTGTTTATCATCGAAATTGAGTTGAATGATGGCACTTTGAAGCAGGTTTCTGGTGAAATTGTATTGTTGCGATAGGAAGCAATGTTTTATGTGGTAAATTGGAACGCGGATGACACAGATAGAGCGGATTTTCGCGGATTTTTGTTTTTGCATAAAACAAAAATCCGCGAAAATCCGCTCTATCTGTGTCATCCGCGTTCCAATTGCACCACTTTTATTTTTTTTGCAATTCAAATAAACCACCATCTTCCCAAACTAAAATGCTTTTATTGCCCAAACCAAACCATAAACATTCACCACCCGCGCCTGTTAATCGAACTGCCGTAATTTTAGGAGTTGCATTCGCAACTTTAATGTTAGAGCCTTCCAAAAAAGCATCAAAAGTTTCTTCCACTTTTTCCGCGCCTGTGTAGGTACACGTATCTGCTTTTGCTCCAAATTGGCGAATAATTTTATCGGTCGAAATATTCAATACGGATTTTCCAACCAATCCTTTATCCTTTTCCGTATAGGCTTGCACCACAGACCACTTACCTGTCAGATTTAAGGTCGCAGGATTCACCGCCGTTCCTTTAGCAGGCGTGTGAATTGCGGGTGATTCAGCAATCGGTGTTGCCGCCGCAGGTGGAGGCGTTTTTGTCGCAGATGCAGTTGTCGTGGTAGCAGATGCTGTTGTTGCGCCCTCCGCTTTTTTAGTAGGTTTTTCGGTGCAACTCACCAAAAGCGATACAGGAATCGCCAAAATTATTAAAAATCTCATGTCTGGCTTAGTTTTAAGATAATGATAGAACTTTTTTTTTAATGGAATCCAGCTTATAAACGCAAATTCTCTTTTCTAATTTTACAAAATCAACTTTGTGCGCCCTTTTTTTACTTTGAGTTTAAAGGTATCAAAATCATCCGTTCCTTTCACATCAATTCTTTTTAAAGCATATAAATCATTCGTTTTAAAATGATTCACTTTATTGCCAATCCGAAATGCCATTTGAATGCCCCATTTTTTGAAAGCAGGTGCTGCATTTTTAGGGCAACCACCATATGGATAAGCAAAGGCAGGTGTATAATTTAAATGATTATTTTTAAAAAAATCAATATTTGTTTGCAAATCATTTTCAATCTGTTGTAAGGATAATTGCTTATAATTTTGATGGTGATGGGAATGCAAACCCAATTCAAAGATAGCAGTATCTAATTTTTTTAATTGTTCAAGAGTCGTAATTTTATCATTGCCTCTATCCCACGCATTGATGCCTCCAACAAAAGCGGTTGTTATAAAAAGCGTTGCTTTTGCATCATATTTTTTCAAAATAGGATAAGCATCCTGAAACACATTTTCATACCCATCATCAAAAGTCAATAAGATAGGATTAGGCGGTAATGTTTTTTGATGAACATAGAAATCAATGACTTGTTGGGTTGTAATAAATTGATAATCATTTTTTTGTAAATAGTTTAAATGACTATCTAATTGTTCGCAAGTAATGGTTAAATCACTCTTTTCATGCACCGAAATTTTATGATACATTAAAACCCGAATCCCTTTGGGAATGGGCATAAACCACATTTTTTGCACACCAAAGGCAAACAAAATGGTTGAAGCAATTGTTAAGAAAAACATTTTTTGTTGGGTATTAGGCTTATATACTTTGCGTCGGGTGGTTTTGGATACAATTGGAACGCTGATGACGCCGATTAGGCGAATTTTCACGGATTTTTCCTGAATTTCAAAAAAAAATCCGTGAAAATCCGCCCAATCGGTGTCATCCGTGTTCCAATAGTATCGCAAAACCACCCAACGCAAAGTATAGTTTAAATTACATTCTGGCGCAAAGGTAAATGAAGTTGTGAATTGTCCATAGCGGAACTGACTTTGACTCAAAAAAAAATTTGAATGCAATGGTTTTGTCAAAATTATGTCAAAAAAATACTTTTTGATTGCAAATCTAAATAATCCGCTTAGATTTGCCCCGTCATAAAGTATCAAAATAATGTCTAATAAAGCAAACATGCCGCAAATCGGATTCACCGCGTTGTTTAATATAGTGATTTTAATATCACTCTCAGCGCAAGCGCCGAAGGAGAAACATTTCAAAAATTTACGTCAATTGACTTTTGGAGGGGATAATGCAGAAGCGTATTTCAGTCCAAATGGCAAAAACGCATCGTTTCAGTCTAATAATCCCAAATGGGGCTTAGAATGCGACCAGATTTTTAATTTAAACATCAAAAAGGCTTCCAAAGATACGACTTATCGCCCTCCCAAAATTTCAACAGGGCATGGACGTACCACTTGTTCTTATTTCATGCCAAATGGCAAAGACATCTTATATGCTTCGACGCATCAAGGTGGTCATGCCTGTCCCGCGCCGCCTGCGAGTGATGGCAAAAAATATTTATGGGCGGTTTATCCCGATTTTGACATTTTTGTTGCCGATAAAAAAGGTAAAATCCTTCAACAATTGACCAATACAGCAGGTTACGATGCAGAAGCCACCGTTTCGCCTGATGGTAAAAAAATCGTTTTCACTTCCACGCGTTCGGGCGATTTAGAACTTTGGGTGATGGATATTGACGGTTCGCATCAAGTGCAAATCACCAATGGATTGGGCTATGACGGTGGTGCTTTTTTCTCGCCTGACAGCAAACGATTGGTTTTTCGTGCCTCTCGTCCAACGACTCAAAAAGATATTGAAGATTATAAAGCATTGTTATCCAAAGGTTTAGTAGCACCAACGGATATGGAAATTTATACAATCAACGTTGATGGAACGAATTTGAAACAAGTAACTCATTTGGGCAAAGCGAATTGGGCTCCCTTTTTTCATCCATCGGGCAATAAAATTATCTTTTCGAGCAATCACCACTCTAAACGCGGCTATGATTTCCAATTATATATGATTCATGAAGATGGCACAGGTTTAGAAGCGATTACAAGTGAAAGTATTTTCAATGCATTTCCCATGTTTTCGCCCAATGGCAAACAACTTATTTTTTCATCGAATCGCAACAATCATGGTACACGAGATACGAATTTGTTCATAGCGGATTGGGTTGATTAAACCGATAAAAAATTAATTATTCAATTTTTTAATTTAAAAAGTGTTCAAAATGAATCTATTGCGTTTTTTTGGAATCTTTTTAATCCCAACTTGTGTCTTTGCACAAAAGCCTGTTGCTGTGCCTAAAAAGCCAGTTCCTGCGATTTACGGGAAGTGGAAAAGCAAAGACGATGAGAAAGTCGTATATGATTTTATGCTCAATGGCAAAGTCATTCAATATTACGACGGGCAAAAAATGACGGAAGAAAAGTTGAATACTTACGCGGCTTGTACGCAAACGCCCTGTTTGGATACACTGCCCAAAACCAAACAGCCGCATAAAACCGCCGTCAAACCGCTTCAAAAGAACAGTTGTTTCACGTTGAAAGGCAATTTTGAAACGAATTGTTATAAAATTATTCGATTGGATAATGCCGCTTTTCAATATACTCAATTTGGTTCGAGTACTAAATTTTCATTTATTCGCGTCAAGGCAGCTGAAAAACCGCCTGTTGTGAAGGCAAAAGAAGTGACTCCTCCTCCTGCACCGCCCAAATCGAAAGTCGTACAAGATAGCGTTAAGACAACAGTGGTGCAAGATACGGTGAAGGCAAAAGTGGTACAAGATACCGTTAAATTAAAAATGCCTTCCAAATCCAAACCTAAGAAAAAATAGTCATTCTTAATACGTAACTCATGTTACGCAGTAAAAAGCGCAGGTTTCGGAAACCTTCAAGGTTTCCGAAACCTATTTTCTCGAAAAACAAAATTAAATTTGCCGTCCCAAATAAGAGTACGTAAATTAAATACACAAAAAGTGCGTCAAGTTTGAAACTTGACGCACTTTAATTTGCTGATTTTCAATTATTTACATTTTGATAGCTTATTTTATTTTCACTACTTATTCCTACATTCCTGATTTAAATCGTTTATAAGGTTCTCATTCGATAACTTTTTAGAAAAACTTTTTTACCCCGTTCTGTGAGTGCAAAATCTTCTAAAAACAATTCAAAAGCAGCCCAATTTTCTAAGGCAGGTCTTTTATGAGGCGTAAGAATGACAATATTTTCAGTATGTCTAAATAATTGATTTACAAGTGCATATAATTTTTTTTCTTCGCAAAGGTGCATGGCAAAACTACAAATAATCGTCGTATAATTGTCCACTAATTTACCGCGAATGACATCATCAAAAGAATATTGAAGACATGTTTTCTGAATCTTTTTTTCATACAAACCATAGGTAAATGGGTCACAACCAACCGTTTGTTCAAATCCGAGCGTTTGCAAAATGTTGGTCACTTCGCCGCCGCCGCAACAAAAATCCAATACATGGCTATAATCTGATTGATATTGATTGCGTTCCAAAAGAATTTTGATTTGTTCAAAATGAGGGTTTTGATAATCGTCAGCATGTTGCTGATAATAATTTTCAACGCCTAAGGCAGCATATTCATTGCGGATCGCTTTTTTCATCACTTCAATTTGTTATCATTTTATTTTCAAACCTAATTTAAACCAATCTATTCAAAACCGAAAAAAATTTGTTTTGTTTTCAAAATCATTTTTAACTTCGCACCGTTTCGCATGCTAACGCATCCAGCAAATGATTTTAAGTATAAAAATTATAAAAATGACTTTAAAGCAAATTGTTCTATTAACAAGCATTTTCGCACCGATAATGGGTTGTTTTAAACCGATTGTGTTTAATCCAATCCCAAATCCGTTGCCAACCACCACCACAACGCCTAAGCCTAAGCCCACTGGTACAACGACGACAACAACGATACCATCAAGCACAGGCACAAAGCCAACTGGTACAACCACCACTACCAGTACGACTACAACCACTACTGGTACAAAGCCAACGGATGCAGAAAATATTGGTACAGGCAAGTTGCCAAATGATGTCAATGCGGAAGATAATGCTCCAAACACAGCATCTTATGTTAATTTTTTTACAGGTGTAGCTCGTAAAAGCGCAAAAACGTCTGTAAGTACCGCTCGCACAGAGATTTTTGAGACCGTAGGTGATTTGTTAGTAACGCTTGCACCCGATGGTGACATGCACGCCTATAAGCCTAAAATTAAACAAATTACGCCCAGAGTGCCAGAAGAAGACCGTAATGCGTACATCAAAAATGCTTATCTGTTTTCTGTAAAAGAGGAAGAAGACCAAGATTTTCACATCATTATTGGCGATTTGAGTGCGACTGGCGAGCCTATCAACTTAATGAATGTTGAAATTGCAGGATTACCAGAAGATGTTACTTCCAAAGATTTTAAAATTTTAAAAAAGGTACGCGCTCAATTTTATGCAAAATACCCATTATTTTTTGATTCCAATAAAAAAACACTGAATTGTGACCCGCCTTTGCCGATTAGTTTGCGCGGTTCTTTGTTTTTTGATACGCAGCATTCCGCAGGGCATATCGGTTCTAAAAAACTGAAACCGTTATCGGTTTGGGAACTACATCCAATAACATATTTAAAATTTAAATAATCTATAATCATAATTGGAGGGTTTTCAACCCTCCAATTACTGTATTTTGCATTTCAATTAAAATGATGGATACACTTGTTCCGCATATTGAGAGTTTGATTTTTACGGCGGATAGTCCTTTGACCCTGCCCGAAATTAAATCTGTTTTAGATGCCAGTTTTGAGACTCCATTTACAGAAACGGTTCTTTTGCAAGCTATTGAAACGTTGAAATTGCGTTACGCAAGTGAACCTTATGCTTTTGAAATTGTTGAGATTGCCAATGGTTATCGATTTTTAACCAAAGGAGCTTTTCAAAAAACGGTTGGTACGTATTTAAAACAAACCGTTAAAAAACGATTATCGCCTGCGGCTTTAGAAGTTTTGTCCGTGATTGCGTATAAACAACCTGTTTCTAAAAGCGAAGTGGAGCAGATTCGCGGAGTGAATTGCGATTATGCGGTACAAAAATTGTTGGAAAAGGAATTAATTATTATTACAGGACGGAGCGAAGCACCCGGAAGACCTTTGTTGTATGGCACTGCGGAAAAATTTATGGATTATTTTGGTTTAAAAAGCATCAAAGATTTGCCGCAACCCAAAGATTTTAAAGAACCTGAAAGTAATATCGGTGTCAAAACTGAATAAATTGGTGGTAAAAAATTCATTTTTATGGAAAAACCGTTAGTCAATCGCGTTGCCGAAAGTGGTTTAATCACGATTAATTTGGAAGATTTTTTTCCAAAAGGCGAAGTTATTGTTTTCGATATGAAAAATTACTTATTCATGGAGTTGATTTTGAAAGAAAAAGACTTTCGAGAAGCCTGTAAAAATCATGATTGGAAGCAATATCAAGATAAAAATTTGGTCATTGATTGCACTGCGGATGCCATTATTCCCGTTTGGGCGTATATGTTGGTGGCAACTTATGCTGCGCCCTATGTGCGCGAGGTATTTCAAGGCGATATAGATAATTTTTATAAAGCGTTTTATTTTAAAAAAGTGGCACAATTCGAGGTGGCTGCTTTCAATGGAAAACGGGTTGTCATCAAAGGTTGTAGTGCAAAACCTGTACCTGCGGAGGCGTATGTAGCGTTGACGCATAAATTACAACCTGTTGTCCTCAGTATTATGTATGGCGAACCTTGTTCAACCGTACCCATTTATAAAAAAGTAAAAGTAGTTATTTAAATAATTCATTTGAAATCAATACGATACATATTATTTACTTTGTTTTTAACATGCTTTTCGCAAATTGCAAATGCTTGTGCGTCTGCTTGTTGCCAAAAAAAAGAAGTTAAAAAAGTATCTAATGTTTGTTGTTGTATTAAAGCATCGACTCGTTTAGAAAATTCCAACCCTTTTCTAAACGAGTCCGACCAATCCCAAAATACTAAAACACCGTCTCCTGCGTCTTGTCCTAATAAAAATTGTAATTGCATTGATTTTTCAGTTTTTTCTATTGCTTTTCTGGAAGAAACCTTAGTTTTAAATTTCAATCACCCCAATTACATTTTGCTAAAATCCAATCAGCGTAGTATTTGGTATAACAAATGCTTGATTGACTCCTTTTTAGCATCCTGTTGGCATCCGCCGATAACCGCGTAACCGCGCTTGATAGCCCGTAGTCTATCGTTTTATTCCAATTTTTATTTCAATAAAGTCATTTTAACAGAATTTTGTTATGTACAATAAGATTCATAGCCTTATTTTGGGTGGTCTCTTGCTGAGTATTACCGCCTTTGCCCAACCGAATCTACTTCGAGGCAAAGTGGTTACCGATAAAAAGGAAATCTTAATCAACGCACTCGTCTTTTGGAGTGATACCGCTGCCCAAACGTTGACGGATACCGCAGGTCGTTTTGAAATCCCACGTGTTCCAAAAACCAATATTTTAAAAATAAAATATGTTGGTTATGAAACGGTTGAATACACAATTAAGCCTGATGAAAAAGATTCAATTTTTCAAATATCAGGTATTAGAGAATTATTATCGGTGGAAATCAAAGCCAAACGGGGTGATAATATGGTTTCAACCCTTGACCCGCGCAATATCGAATCCATTTCAAGTAAGGAATTGTCCAAAGCCCCCTGTTGTAACCTTTCAGAAAGTTTTGAAACCAATGGTTCGGTAGATATTGCCTATTCAGATGCGGTTACAGGCGCGAAAGAAATCCAAATGTTGGGTTTGCGGGGGCTTTATACCCAACTTTTAGTTGAAAATCGACCTGATTTATATGGAATTGGGGTCGCGCATGCCTTAGAATATTTGCCCGGTACTTGGTTGCAAAATTTGCAAATCTCCAAAGGCGCGGGTAGCGTTATACAAGGTTTTCAAGCGATTGCAGGTCAAATTAATATCGAATTACAAAAACCGCATTTAGATAAACGATTCTTTATCAATGTTTTCGCTGAAAATACAGGGCGTTCCGAGCTCAATTTGCATTTCAATTCTAAACGATTCAAAAAGGGTTGGTCTCATGGATTATTGCTACATGGAGATTATTTTCAAAACAAAAAAGATCATAATGCAGATGGCTTTATAGACATGCCTTTGAAAAATCAATTGAATGGCATGTATCGCGTTTTTTATACATCGGACAAAATTCATGGACAAATCAATGTACACGCGCTCACCGAAAAACGAAATGGTGGGCAATTGTCGCCTTATATTATTGCCTCAAATTCATTTACAACCATACAAAATACGGATAGAGTTGCCCTATTTGGAAAATTTGCTTATACAGGTTTTGAAAAACCTTATAAGCAATTGGGTTCTGTTTGGTCTGCAACTTGGCACGATACGCGGGCGCGTTATGGAACAAATTATTTTAATGGTACTCAAAAAAGTTTATATGGAAATGTGATTTATGCAACGATCATTGAAACTTCAGACCATCTTTTCAATTATGGTTTAAATGCGCAATTAGATGATTATCAATCTTATTTAAATGATAAAAATTTATCTCAAACTGAATTTTTCACAGGTGCTTTTGGTGAATACACGTATAATCGTCCCAAATTGGGCGATATTTACAATGACATTACGTTTATTGCAGGTTTGCGCTTGGATTATCACAAACAACATGGCTTTTTGTGGACACCGCGTTTGAATTTTAAATATAATTTTAATGAAAATAGCATTATTCGAGTCGCGGGTGGACACGGTTATCGTGTATCCTATCCTGTGGCAGAAAATATTGGGATGTTTGCAAATAATCGCAAATTGTTGATTAATAATGATTTACGCATTGAAAATGCTTGGAATGGCGGCATTAATGTCGTTAAAGCATGGAAAATAAAAGGGCGCGATTGGCGTATTTCCATTGATGCGTATCGTACTTGGTTTGGCAACCAAATTGTTGCGGACGCAGAAACCGATATTCGATTCATTCAATTTTATAATTTGAATGGAAAATCATTTGCCAATAGTTTGTTAGGTATGCTACAAGCAGAAATTCTTCCAAACCTCGAAATAAAATTGGCTTATAAGATAAATGATGTTCAAACTACTTATGTAAATGGTTTACAATCAATCCCTTTTTTGGCAAAATATCGCGGTTTAATGACTATTGATTATGAAACACCAAATAAAAATTGGCGGTTTCACCTCACAAATCAGTATATTGGAACGCAACGACTGCCGAGTCATGCACAACTGCCTGCGCAATATCATGCCCATTTAACGTCCCTTTCTAAACCTTATATGAATATAAATGCTCAAATCACGCGCAAAATGGGGAAAACCGAAATCTATCTTGGCGGGGAAAACTTAACTGATTATACACAACATCAACCCATTATTGCTGCGGATAATCCAACAAGTCCCTATTTTGATGCTACTCGGATTTACGCGCCGTTAATGGGTCGGCGAATTTATGCAGGTTTTCGATATGGTTTTTGACACTACTTTGGGAAAATGCGATAGGATTGCAATATTTAGAAGCAATCCGTAACTACAAACAGGCTATTTAACGATTAAAAAGGCAACGATTGATAATACGTATATTTTAAATTATCCAAGTGAAGAGGTGCGATAATCCTTTGCACAATTTTTACTAAGCGAATATACGACGGTTGAAGTAACTTCGACTTATCCATTAGAAATATTGAGAGCGTTGATAATCAATGATTTAGAACGGGTACGCCGTGTGATTCATTTTTTGATTCAAGCCATTCCGTACCATAATTGGAGATTGGAAAGCGGTAGAACTGCTCAAAATTTGACAAAATTATAAAACAAACTTGCGGCAAGTTACAACTTCCGCTTTGGAAATTTTTGAAATAGGATACTTATGATTTGAAGGATAAAAAGGATATTTTCAGTTAAAATTGGTACTTTTCAACTGAAAATATCCTTTTTATCCTTCAAATAGGATACTTATGATTTGAAGGATAAAAAGGATATTTTCAGTTAAAATTGGTACTTTTCAACTGAAAATATCCTTTTTATCCTTCAAATAGGATGCTTATGATTTCAAGGATAAAAAGGATATTTTTAGTTAAAATTGGTACTTTTCAACTGAAAATATCCTTTTTATCCTTCAAAGCATAAGCATCCTATTTCAAGAATTTTTCATTTTAATTACGTAAAGGCTTGTTATTCAACAAAGTATATTGAATCCGTTCCAATGTTTTTTGTTCTCCGCAAAGAGACAAAAACGCTTCCCGTTCCAAATCTAACAAATATTGTTCACTTACTTTTTGCGTACCTGTCAAATCACCGCCGCATAAAACAAAAGCGATTTTCTTCGCAATTTTAATATCATGTTCGGTCGCATAACCACCTAATTTCAAACTATGCGCCGCAACATACAACGCGCTCAAACCAGTCCGTCCTAAAACGGTCACGTCTTTGCGGCGTTGTGGCATTACATAATGGTCTGCCAATTCTAATACTTTTTTCTTCGCTTCCGCAATATTTCGGTCTTTATTGACGATAACTATATCTTTTTTCTGTTGCAAATAGCCCAATCCAAAGGCTTCATGCGCAGAAGTACCCACTGCGGCTTGCGCAATCGTCTTGAATTTCTCAATCAACGTTGGAATTTGAACATCGCCGTCAAAAAAAGAATCGCTTGCTCGCAACGCAAATTCTTTCGTTCCACCACCGCCCGGAATCAAACCAACACCAACTTCCACCATTCCAATATACGATTCTGCTGCACAAACGGCTGCATCACAATGCATGATGGTTTCACAACCGCCCCCAAATGTATAACCTTGCGTCGCAGCAACCACTGGAATCGACGAATAACGACAACGCATTACGGTTTGTTGGAATGTATTAATTGCAAAATTCAATTCATCCCATTCTTGTTCATACGCCATCATCGTCACCATCATCAAATTAGCACCAACTGTGAAATTCGTCGCATTGTTGCCAATGACCAACCCTTTCCAACCTTGTTCTTCCGCAATTTGAATGGATTCATTGAGTCCGCGCAATACGCCTTCGCCAATCGCATTGGCTTTGCTCCGAAATTCAAAACACAAAACACCATCCCCTATGTCGTGTAAAACCGATTCTGCATTTTCATAAACGGGTTTTTTATAGCGGTGATTGTCCAAAATAATGAATTGTTCGGTTCCTGCAACAGGTTGATAAGACTTCGTGCGCGGGTCATAATATTTTTTAACACCATGTTCAGCGATATAAAATGTTTTAAAACCGCCTGCAACCATTTCTTTCACCCATTCACCCACGATTTCGCCTTGTGCTTCTGCGGCTTTGATACCTTTTTCAATGCCAATAATATCCCAATATTGAAACGGTCCTACTTCCCAAGCAAAACCAGTCCGCAAAGCATCATCAATACTATACAAATTGTCTGAAATTTCAGGAATCCGATTGGAAACATAGGCAAATAAACCCGCTAAAGAACGCCGAATCAACTCGCCGCCTTTATCTTCGGCTTTAAACAATGCTCTTACACGTTGTGGTAACTCCTCAATTTGTTTAGCAAGGTTCAAAGAAGGCAAATTCGCTCTGACCGAAGATTCATATTCCAACGTTTCAAGGTTTAAACTTAAAACAATTGGTTTACCTTTTGCATCTTTTTGACCTGTTTTTTTGTAAAAACCTTGTCCCGATTTATTACCTAAAAATTTATTATCTAACAAAAATTGCAAATATTTCGGAATTTCCAACGCGCCCGCTTGTTCATCTTTTGGACAATTCACGCGAATTCCTTTGATAACATTCGCCGCCGTATCGTGACCCACCAAATCACCCAAACGGAACGTTCCCGTTTTAGGACGACCGATTGCGGGACCCGTCAAAGCATCCACCGCTTCAATCGGCAACCCAATCTGCGTCGTCAATTGATAAATTTTTGCCATAGCATACACGCCTACCCTATTTGCAATGAACGCAGGCGTATCTTTGCACAAAACGGTCTGTTTACCGAGATACCTATCTCCGTAATCCATCAAAAAATCAATAATTTTAGGGTCGGTTTCAGGCGTAGGAATGATTTCCAATAAACGCATATAACGCGGCGGATTGAAAAAGTGCGTTCCACAGAAATTGCGTCTAAAATCCTCACTTCTGCCTTCCGCCATCATGTGAATCGGAATGCCAGACGTGTTTGACGTGATTAAAGTACCCGGCTTTCTGTATTTTTCAACTTTTTCAAAAACTTGCTTCTTAATGTCAAGCCGCTCGACAACCACTTCAATAATCCAATCTGCATCCGCAATTTTAGGCATATCATCGTCAAAATTGCCGATTTGGATACGATGTGCAAAATTTTTATCATATAGTGCTGCAGGTTTAGATTTCAAGGCAGTATCTAACGCACCTGCTACTATTTTATTCCGTAAAACAGGATTTTTTTTCTGTTCTTCTGTCAAATCAAAAGGCACAATATCTAACATGAGTACATTGAGACCAATATTAGCGAGTTGACACGCAATGCCTGAACCCATCAATCCTGAGCCAAGTACGGCTACTTTTTTAATTCTTTTATTCATAAAAAGTTGATTATAAATGATATAGGAATTTTTTTCATACCAAAAGCATCCTTGATTCGGATGATTTTGGTATGAAATTAAAATAAATTTTTAAAATCAAATGCAAATTCACTTGTGCCCTCTTGCTGAATGTGCGCCAAACGAATTTTCATATCTGCTATCGTTGGAATCGTTCCTTTTGGAATATACCAAATTGCCATAGAAGGCTCTTGCATGCGTTCAAACCATTTTTTGCGGTCTCGCATGACCGCCGCATGAGCCGTTTTATACACATAATGTTTTAAACTATCCACATCTTCCCAAACCGACAGGTTCACTAAAATCCGTTCATCGTCAAAAGGGCGCAAGGAAAGGGCATCATTATCGTATTCCGACTTTAAACGCCATACAAATCCAGGACTTGTTTCTGCTAAAGCATTGATTGCTTCGATTTGAGCGACAAAATCATCCAAAATCGGGTCTCCGGGCGGCGCAATGTAACGCGCCACATTGACTTGGGCTATATGAAATAATTGCTTATCCATCATCTTGAATTTTTTTAGCGAATATTCGCTAATCTTGGACAAAATTAAGAACTTTCCGCAAACTAAATAAATTTTTGAGAAAAAAGTTTATTTAATTCAGTCAAGTTATGCAGTATGTTTGTTAGAATCAAAAATTAGGGAATTTTGGTTAAGAAAGCTCTTCATCTGGTTTAGATGGGTTGAATGATTCAAAAAAAGCGGATGCTCGGCATGCCATATTATTGTCGTTTGCGATTTCAAAACGTCAAAATACGCTCCATTATTTCTTCATTCACTAAAACCATGAATCGTGCTGAATTATTTTTGTTAAAATCTTTGTTTTTTCCAGTTCAAAAGCGTAAATTTGTCTTTATTAAAGATACCAATGATTCAAAACAAATATTATTAAATTCTAAAAAAATCAATATCATGGATGCACATGGAGTCATCAATGGAATCCCTATTGCGATTCCCAAACAACTCATTTATGAAGAGTTGAATGGAAAAATTTTATACCGAAAAGGCTATCAAGATGTTTTAAATCAAACCAAAACCATTGAAGAAATTATGGGATGTAGTAGTTTACAAAGTATTATTATTTCTCTTTTGTTGCGCTATCTTTACAGCAATCTTGATGAAAATGAATATGAAATCGCTACGAATGAAGCGGGTTTACATATTTCATTAGGCAATAATTTATCCGCAGATATTGCATTATATCCGCTTGCGGCAGCAACTGCCTATGAATTAAATAAGCATTATTTCAATATTCCACCTAAAATTGTCATTGAAGTGGATGTTTCAATTGCGTTAGATAACATTTCGGATGTTGCCTATATTCACCAAAAAATACAAGCCTTGTTTGATTTTGGGGTAGAGCGCGTTTTGTGGATCCTCACGCCTGATAAAAAAATCTTAATTGCCGAACCCAATCAAGATTGGATTCTTCGAGATTGGGCAAAAGATGTGCAACTTATGGAAGGTCATACCTTTAATTTGATGCAAATGATTCAGAAAAAAGGGTATAAAATTTGAATTTCAATTCAAAAGGCGCAAAAGAATGGAATCTATTGCGCCTTCTAACTTATAAATTAAAAGGTTGGACAATGATTTCGGATTCGTTTGGCAGCAGGTAACAGGTACGAAATATTCAATTCTAAGCCACCCGCACGACTAATATTGCCTATTATTGAAACATTCATATCATACGCAACAGCAAATGCCCAATCATTCATATCTATTTTCGCAGCAATAATCAATGATTGCCAATTCAATGAACTATTGATACTATTGCCAAAGCGATTCCACAAGCCAATTTGCGCAAAAATAGTATTATTTTTGTCAAAAGCCATTCTCAAACCTGTTCCAAGATTCATTTCAAAGGCTTTCGCCTGTGATTGAACAATGATTTGCGGTACTAAACTCAATACGCTTCCTATTTGAATCGTGCCTCCACCATGTATTGCCAAACGACGCGCAATGACACTGTTACCACTATTTGTCAAGGATTGACGCGGCTGATTCAAATGAAAATAACCTGTTCCAACGTAAACGTTATTTTTGTTAAAAACGCCGTACCAAAGCAACCCCAAAGACGCATCTGCATATATTTTGTTATTGAAATCATTGACAAATAAATTTTCATGTGTTGTCATATTGGGGTCATAGGAACCGTTATTGCTTTGACTGCCCCAAGTGGAAGCATTCAAATTTAATTGTCGCTGCCCAATGCCGCCTTGAAAGGCTGCTACAATATATTGATACTGCTTACTACGCGGATTGCCCATGATTTGTCTTCCATAAGAAAGCGTCGTTTGAACTTCAGATTGGCGCAAATTCAAAGAACCACTTTTATCTGTAAAAACAGACGCGCCAACACCAATAAAATCGTCATTAACGTGAAAACGCGTATCATAATCAAAACGATACGTTGAAAAAGCATTCTCGCGCAACAACTGACTCCATTGATTGCGATAGCTGATGCCAAATCGTTGCGCACCATTGATTGCGCCGGTCAACGCAGGATTCACAGACATTGGATTCAAATAAAATTGCGAAAACGACGCATCTTGACTTTGTACAGCCATTGCGATGATTTGCAAGAGGCTGATAAGTATCCATTTTTTCATTGTTGAAATGGTTTTATGATTTCGGAATGTGGATTTCGGATTTCGGAATTAATTGATAATCAATAAATTATGAAATCCAAAATCTTTTTTATTTTAGAATAGTGGTGTCGCCTGAAATGGTTCGCGTAGAACCGTCAATTAATTCAATCGTCGCATACCAAACAAAAACACCTAATGACAGCTCTTTTCCATTGAATCTTCCGTCCCAACCATGATTTTTATCATTGGGCTGAAAATTTTCATCGGAATAAATCAAGTTGCCCCAACGATTAAAAATTTTAAATTCAACAACTTGTTTTATCGCTTTTGAACCAAAAACTGTTAATTTATCATTGGTATCGTCTCCATTCGGCGAAAAAGCGTTTGGAATAAAGACCACATTTTCGGCATTCACCTTCACACGCACGATTTTCTCACTCGCACAACCATTGTCATCTTTGCAAATGACATGATAATCGGTTGGATGAATCGGTTTTGCAAAGGTAGTCGCACAAGTATCGCAACTTAATGTATTGGCTGTCAACCATTTATAAGTGATGAGTGCGTTTTGACGATTTGTAACTTGCACCCAAATCGTTGTGCTGTCGCCTAAATTGATAACGGTATCGTTGGAAACCAATAATTGCAATTTGGGAACGGCTAAAACACTTTTTTCATAAGTAGTTGATAAACAATTGTTTACATCATTAACACGCATTTGATAAACACCCGCTTTCAATCCTGATATATTATAACCACTGGTTATGCTTGGAATCTTTTGGGCATTTATAGAAAGGGCGTAAGGCGCAATACCGCCTCGAATCATGCTAAAAGTAATTTTGCCATCGGAATTGCCCTCGCAAATCGGATGAATTGGGGCAATATATACCGTGATGGAATCGGGTTCGGTGAGTTGAATGCTCGCCGTGTCTTTACAACCATTGATGTCGGTTATGACTACGCGTGTTATGCCTGCGCCAAGTCCTGTTGCAACGATGGTCGTTTGTGGTGGTTGGGTCAACCATTCGGTCGTATGTGCGCCTGTGCCGCCTGACGAAACGACTTTTGCAGTGCCGTCTGTTTTGCTTTTACAGCTAATCGGCACACCATTATAGTTAGAAGTCACGAACGTCAAGGCTTGAATCGCGGCTGGATTCGCAATATTGACCTGATTTTGAGTCGTGCAACCTAATGAATCCGTTATTGTTGCTGTATAACGCCCTGTACACAAATTTTCAGCCGTTGGGGTTCGATTCCCATTCGACCATGCAATTTGAACAGGCGCATAAGCATTGTTATAAATTATTTTTGCTTTTCCATTGCACAAATTGTTGCAAGTGATTTCCGAAAGGGTCGTCATCGTTGAAGTCATCAACGGCGCAACAGTAACTTGAACGGTATCCGATTTGGAACATCCAAAAATATTGATTACAGTTACGGAATGATTACCTGTTTGTGTTGCTTGAATGGTTTGACCCGTCGCGCCTGTACTCCATAAGTAACGACATCCTGCATTTTGCGCTCGAAGTTGAACCGACTGACCGTTACAGACCGCCGTATCATTGCCCAAGTTCACAATCGGATAGGCGGATTCATTAATTTGAATCGTATCCTTTGATACACAACCATCTAAATGGGTTACAATGACGCTAATTGAACCCGCACGTTGTGCATTGAAGGTTCGATTGGTGCTGCCATCGTTCCAAAGAATGTTGGCATTCCAATTAGATAGATTTAAAATATGATTCGTGCCAGTGCAAAGCGTGGTGTCATTGCCGAGAAAAATACGAGGTGCAGGGCGGACGATTAAATTCGTGCGTTGAAGTAAATAACAGTTGTTGGGCGGAAATAACGTATCTATATAAACATTCTGCGTATTTACTTGTAAACCATTTGGTCGCGTATAATTTTGACCTTGACAAATCGTAATCGTTGTATCTATAATGGGCATCGGAATCAGCGTTAAATTCGTTTTTAATACATAAGCACATGAATTTGAAGGCATTATGATATTGGTATAAATACCATTTGTATTGACTTGCTGTCCATTCGGCAACGTATAATTTTGTCCTTGACAAATCATAATCAATGTATCTCTAATGGGCATCGGAGTCACCGTTAAATTCGTTTTCAATACATAATCACATGAATTTGAAGGCGTTATGATGTTGGTATAAATACCATTTGTATTGACTTGCTGTCCATTCGGCAACGTGTGCGTTTGACCTTCACAAATATTGACAGAGGTGTGCCTCGTTGACATCGGCGCAATGGTGACATCAACAGAATTGGTTAAGGTTTGACAAGCATTAATATTTGTTGTTAATGTATAATTACCTGATGCTGAGGTTGTTACGTTTGGAATCACAGGATTTGCACTTGTAGAAGTAAATCCATTCGGTCCTGTCCATGAATACGATGAACCTTGAATCGAAGAAGTTAATCGTAAATCACCACCTTCACAAGCCGTATTTGCAGAAACCGTTAAAGCCGCTGCATTACATGGAGACGGTCTTGCAAAATTGGTACATGAATTAAAATCTTCAAAATAAACAGAATTATCACTTGCGTCTTTGATAGAAATCCAATCTATCAAGGCAGAACCTTTGAATCCGAAGCCTAATCCATTCAAGTTGCAAATATTACCTGTGTACGGTGCAGAAAAAAACTGAGTACCATTATAAAAATACGTTACCGTATTGTTTCTAAACGCCATTTTAATAACTGACCAATCACTTAAATTCATCACCATCCAAGGTTGTCCCGCCGCCACTTGATTACCCGCGACCGTAACACTTGCGTATGATTGTCCCCAAGCTACACCCATCAACGTACAGCCTGTGCTACCGCCTTGCGCTTTGAGGTCAATACCTGTGTCATACGCCTCAATTCCACCTGTTGAAGCATTGATTTTTAAACGGATTTCAAAAGTGAAATCGTTTGTGATACAAAATGTATCTAAAAATTGAAAAGCTGTCCAATAATAGCCAATACTTGATAAATTTGGCGGGATGCCCATGTAGCCATTTTGAATCACATCGCACAAATTTTCATCTGGTTCTTGATAATTATTCAAACTTTGCACGTAAGCTCGCCAAACTGGATTTTGTGCTTCCAGTTTATGAAGTGAAGTTAGGGTAAGCAAAAATAAAAATATATAATACTTCATTTTAATATATTTGGAATAAGGGTGAACGAATCAAGGTTTAGGGAGTCTTGCGACTCCCCAACCCAATTATGAAATTATGAAAAAATAGTTATAAGGTTTTAGCTACCTCAAAAGATTAATATCGCCCGTGAAAATCTTAGTCGTTCCATCAAAAAACTCTATTTCAATGACATATATATACGTTCCAACCGCCATATCTGAACCTTTGAATTTGCCGTCCCAACCTTGACTTTCATCATTCGATGCAATATTTTCAGCGCGGAAAATTTCGGAACCGTTTCTCGCAAAAATTGCCATTTTGATAACGCGTTTCACATTTCTGCCGCCATAAGGTGCGAAATAGTCATTCCAACCATCATTATTCGGTGAAAAACTGTTTGGAACAAAGATTTCTCCTTTATTTTCGACAAAAACGGTCATCGAATCGCTATTGACACAACCATTTCTGGGGTCTTGAACCGTTACCGTGTAAATCGTTTTTTGATACGGTTTTACAAACGCATTCAGACACGTATCACAGCTAACATTGTATTTGGGCAAAATGCTCACTTTGAATTCTGGACGCGCCGTTGTTCTCGGAAACACTTGCACCGAATCGCCTAACAATATTTTTACAACATTGTCCAAATCCACATCTATTTTAGCAGGTTGTTGAACGATTGCAGAACGAATTGATTTACAACCATTTACATCTTGAATCGTCATCGTGTACGCGCCTGCGGACAAACTATCAAAACGAGATTGCGCCACAAAGTTTGTTCCGTCCATTGAATAACGATAAGGTGCGCCATTGCCGCCCGACACATTCACAACGGAAGCACTACCATTTTTTTCTCCAAAACAGCGTACCATTGTGGTCGTTGTAGTCGCTAAAAGCTCGGGCATAACCGTCATTGGCACCGTTTGGGACGTGCGACAATTGTTAGCGTCGGTAACTGTTACCACATAATTGTTTGAAACTAAATTAACGGCAATAGGCAACGCTTGTCCACTACTCCAATCGTACCGATAAGGCGCAACGCCGCCCGATACAAAAGCATGAGCCGTTCCACTTTTCGGAATGCAAGGTGATGAATTTTTCAAAATCGAATCAATGCTCAATTGCGTTGGTTGCGTAATCGTAACGCTTTTGGTGCGCGAACAACCCGCAGGAGTTGTTACAGTCACTGTATATGCACCCACGTTCAAACCCGAAATTGCCGCAGTTCGTCCTCCATTGCTCCATACATACGTCATGTTCGACGCGCCTGATGTAATTGCGGTTGCGGTTGCGGTTCTGTCACCAAAACATGGTAACGCCGTTTGTCGAATGGTATCAATTTTCAATTGGTCGTTGAATGGAATGGATACTTGCGCAAATTGCGTACAGCCGCGTATATCCGTTACAGTCACTTGATTCGCGCCGCGTGCAAGTCCTGTTGGGGCGTAAGTTGTCTCGTTATTGCTCCAACGGTAATTATATTGAGGCGTTCCGCCAATGGTTGAAATGATGGTTCTGCCATCGCGCCCGTCGCAATTCTCTGGAATCGTGCTGATAAATGTCGTTTTTAAGGAGTCGGGTTGTGGCACGATGATACGCGTCGAATCGGCACAGCCATTGCCATCTTTTACGATTAACAAATGCTCGCCCGCCCGTAAATTATTCGGATTAGCTACGATTTGCCCTTGATTCCACTGATAACTGTAATTGCCTACACCGCCCGTTACCGTTGTGGTTGCGCGACCGTCAAGGCGATTGCCGTTTGAAACATGACACGAAGTGCCTACGACATTGTACGCTGTGACAATATCACTCGGTTCTGTGACGAATGCGCTGCTCGTTATGGTACAATTGTTCGCATCGGTTACGGTTACAAGGTAATTGCCTTTTACAATACTGTCATTATTTTGAATACGTATTTGATTGTTCCAAAAATAGTTATATAATAATGGTTGTGTACTGTTGATTTGAGCGAAGATTTTACCTGTTGCAGTATGGTAACATTTTACAGGTGTTGGCACAGCCGTCAATGTCAATGGCGTAACTTGGATTTGAAAATCATCTTCAACCCCTAATTTATCATGTTCCGCACGGATACGGAACGTTAAATTGCCTGTTTGACATGTTTTGTGTCGAATCCGAATACTATCACCTGCAATTGTAAAATCAAAATTCGCATTGGTTATGGGCGTGTATGTCATGTCATTCGGTAACAAATCGGGGTCTTTGAACAAATCGCTTAAGGCAATGGTCAATGTTTCGGATTGATGCACTCGTAAATTAGTAGCATTGCGGATAGGTTTTTGGCGTTGCATTAATGTGAATGATATATTTGGAGTTGAAATTCCAAAGCAACTCAATTTTTGAGTGATTGTATCAAAAAGATAATTATTGCTAAAATATTGAAAAAAAATCTTTTCATATACGCCACCTACTTTCGTCGTCAAAAGATATAAACTATCCAGTTGGTAATTTTTCGGCTCGTCAATAGCTGATAAGAGCATTAATGTATCGGAATTTGCAACATTTTTGATAATTTGTACTGTCTCTGAGATTGGTAACAAATTAATATTTGCAAAATTTCTTCTGTCTCGCAACACATTCACCGCAGCTGAAGTATGGCTTTTTAATACCGTATATCCACCAACAAATTGAAGTTCATTCTGATTTAGGTTTACGTTCACATTCAAATTACTTGCAGTTCTACCTTCCATTTGCAAAACAATAGAGGAAATCGTAGAATCTATTTCGACGATTTTATCTTTGTAACCTTTTCCAACGAACTTCAATAAACTTTGACCTTTCATAATAACCACATTTTCAGTTCCATTCAGCGTTTTATAAAATTCATCATCCACATACAATTGAATTGGAGTTCTATATGGGTTCTGAATCTGAATCGTTTGACGTAAAGTGGCATCAGGCACGTAAAAAATCTGCTTATGCAAAAAAATGGTATCTGTATTATTGAATATAGTGAAATTCAAATAATTAGTACCAACTTCCAGATTATCTACATTTATAATGGTATCTTGGTTAGAATAAGTCACTATTGAATCACCTTCAATCCTACCCAAATAGTATCCAGTCATGCCAGTCGCGCTAATTTTAAGATTAATATTAGGTACAGTTGTTATATTTGAATGGCTAACTGTACTAATAAATGGTCTAATAATACCATTTAATATTTCGTTCTGTAAATTAGGGATACAAACTCGACCATTTTGCAAGATGGTGTTATCAATAGTCATTTTTATAGTTGGATAGGTTTGCGAAACTATCATCAGACTATCTCCTAAATTAAACGAGTTAGACAAATCAAATGTTAAAATACCTGCTTCATCTGTATTTCCAATGGGTTGCCATTCAGCATCAGAGTCTGATTTGACGCTTACCATTGCCCCTGATAATTTCGACCCTAAAGCTACAACACTAAAATTAGAACGACGGTCAGCTTGAGAAATATTCCCGCTACTACTATTCGCCCCTGTAGGATTGTTTGACACTTTGAAATAATTAGGGCGACTTACTACGGACGCACCATTATGAAAGTGGGCTGAAACACGCCACTTGTAGGTAGTATTGGGAGATAGTTGTGGAAAGGTTGCAGCACCCACATTATTACCTATAATCTCGACCGTGCCACCATTGATAATCGTGTAACACCCAGTTGCTTCATTTTTTTGAGCAATGTTAATCGTGTACCCTTTTATATTCTCATGCTTTTCCCACTGAAAAATAGGTGTTGTTGTATTGATGGTTTCAATAGAGGATTCATCACCAGGAGCAATTAAAGTGGGTTCTGCTCGAATCCATCCGAGCGTACCAGCTAAAATATTTTTTACATGATAATTGTCGTGCGCATCTTTTGTTAAACTTAACGCATAATTAAGATGAGCATTAATATTATCCCCAAAATTCTGCTGTGCTAAATATACTGTATTAGAGGTAACTTCCCTCACAATTGCTACATGTCCAAGTTCATTGATACGACCATCTTTATCAAAAGCATCAAATGAAATAATGTCACCAGCTTTTGGAGGAACTTTTGTGTATCCATTTTTGTATTGTTTGAATCCTTGTCTGGTATTTGTTACCTTATAATAATCTCGTCCATTGCCTCCGCTTACGTTCATATTATAGATCTGTTGATAATACCTAAACGCATATTCTGTACACTGCCAGCCATACGGATAACCATACTGTGAAACATGATAACCATACGGATAATAGATTAATGAGTTATTCTTAGTGATACACGAACCGTTTTTAAAAATAACTACATTATTGAAACTTCCCAAAGCAGTACCAAAATCTGTGTGCCTGTCGTTGGGGTCACAAGCTACATCAGAAATAATACGGGGCTCTGCGTAAGTGGTAAATGTTTTTTCAAAACAACCTATTTGGTCTCCATTGCTGGCAAATGCAATGACTTTCCAAGTGTAATTTGTATTGTATTCTAACACGGGTGCAGTATGTTGAACTACTGATTGACCTGTTACATTATAAATATTGCTACTTGAATAAACTTGTTGTCCATTCTGATAGGTCATTAACCTGTAATAATCAATATTCCTTCCTAACTCATGTTCCCATTGATAGGTGACACGACGACTTACATGAATTGCTCCTTGACGAGGTATCGTAAAAGAAGAAGTCAAACGATTACAATTATCGCAATTAGAAAGTACAATTGGTCCCTCTTTTGTAAAAACCGTTTCTGCTATTTGGCTATTACTCCAACTGCTTTTTACACCAATTGCTCTAACGGTTGTAGTAACGGCTACAGAAAAAGCATTTGTATAAGTATTAGAATTAATCGTAGGTGTGGAACCATCTGTAGTATAGTGAATAGTAGCACCAGACGTAGAGCAACTGATACTAACAGATACACTATTTCTAAATGATTGCGGTGATGGCGAAATAAGAGGCGTTTGAACAGTATTAGCTACATTTTGAGCAAATCTTGCTTCCAAATCCCTATCGCTATTGACTGTGAAAGGATAACTTTGATTAGAACTGACTAACGAACCATTCGCATACCAACCTTGAAAACGGTATCCCGCATCAGGCGAAGCTATAACTGTAGCTGTTACACCTGCATTAAAAATAGCCGAATTATTGCCATTGACGGATGCAGTTCCTCCATTTCCACTTGTTACCGAAACCGTGTATGTCGGCGTGACAGTAGCTCCGTCTTGCGTTACATCAACAGTTCGAGTAAGATTGCCACCAGAAACCGTTAATCTACATGAGCGAGATGATACAGCAGTATTATTGGAATTAGCACTTACTGTAAAATAACCATTTAAAAGGGTGATAGTCAACCAATTACAAGCCCCAGTAACTTCCCAAGTAACATTCCCATCAACATTAACACTTAATTGTTGTCCAGCTGTACTGGGTAATGATATTTCGGTAGGGTTTACAGTCAGTGTATTTCCGCCACCGCTATTACTCCCTGCATCTGCACAATCTTGACTTGACCATCCAGAAAGACAAGTTGCTCCATTATTGCCTCGTATTCTAAAACAGTAACGAGAACCAGGAATCAATCCACTAATCATTTTTGGTGAACTCGTAGCTGTTTCTGTAATATTCCCATCCACCTCAATATCAAAACTATTGGCAGTCCCTGACCAAGAAAGCGTAATCGCGCCATCACTTGCAGCAGTTACGGCATTAAGCGATGTTGGTGTTAAAGGTGTTGTACAACCACCACCACTATTAGTTCTTGCGGTAGCACAACTTGCGTTAGACAAATTGGAACATCCAGCCGCATTACACGCTTTTAATTTATAACAATGTTGCCCCGATAAACTTGTGCGTGTTAGACTTGTTCCTGTAAGGTTTGAGCCATTTGGTACCGAAACACCATTTTCATTGTACAAATGGTAATAAGTTGCTCCGCTAACTGCGTTCCAATCTAAATCAATTTCGCCTGTATTCGTTCCTGTCCTTGCTGTTATAGTTGGTATTGCAGGTACAGTCCCACCGCCGCCTGATGTTGTAGTGGTTGCTCGAACCTTCACACCACCTGTACGAAAAAACTGAGTAGAATTTTCGGGGTCTATCATAATATAATAGGTTCTATCACCCGTTGTAAAATCAGTTGGTAGTGTTCCCGCAACATTAAAAGTAGTAACACCGCTTGAATATGTTGAAGGAGTCATTACTAAGTTATTAGTAAAACAATCACAAGTGTTTTCCCGAAAACCAATAGCACCATCATTTGCAAAAGTAGAACCACTCGTGCACTTAGAAACAGCCACATTTAACGTTCTACCAGAAATTGAAGCACTTGTAAGTTTAATGTTATTTCCTTCGTAAAGGTGCCGCACACCTGTACAAGCTCCAATGATAGAACAATTGACATCCGTACCACAAACACTCACAAAGTTGATAATTTCATAAGTTGTCGTTGTCGTCTGTCCTATCAATGCTAACTGGCTGAATATCAATAAAATAGGAAGTATAAATTTTTTCATTTTTTAAATTTTTAAAGGGTTAATGATTTTTGAAACACTTTTTGTTTGTTAATAATTTGCAGAAAATAAGTTCCTTTTGGCAATTGCGATACATTAAATAGGTGTGAAACAAAGCCACTTGAAAAATCAAGCGATTGCCGAATCATCACTTGTCCCATTACATTCAAAATTTGAACTTGCAATTGAGGTTCGTTTTCACCCGAAAATTCTAAGGTAAAGCGACCATTTGTTGGATTTGGAAATATTTTAACTTGTTGATTATCAACGATTTGTTCAGTGTTCATTGCGTTGACACGAATCGTGATACGATCCGTAATGTAGTGCAAATTAGGCTGAGTACTTTGCGATTCAAGCAATCCGTAGTACGTTCGAGTACCTGTTGTAAAATCAGCAGGCAAAAGAGCCGACGCAATAAGCACCGTATCGCCTATTTGAAAACTGCCACCGACTAAATTACCCCATGCTTCATTCGCAGGAACACAACGACGGTCTTCTGTCCGAAAATTGAAAACGCCATTGGAAATAAACGCGCTCCCATCACATTTTCGAATTTTAAAAGTCACTAAATTCCCTTGAATCGCCGCAGAAACGTTGATATTATTGCCGTCATAAAAATAGGGATTTCGATAAACGCCTGTTGTACAATCGTACTGCGTCCCGCAAACATTCGCATCATAAGAAATGCTGTATTGCGTTTGCGCACGGCAGACCGAAATCATGGATAAAAACAAACTCGTTTTTAGTAAAAATTTCATTCTTTTAAGATGGTTTGAAATAAGTTGATAAATATTGTTATGTTCAAATAATTGATTTAAAATTAATTACAATGCAAAAGTAATTTTATATATACTTAATTGTTTGAATAAAATAACGAATGGTTGTTTTAAGCAATGAGTGGTCTTAAAACATCTCTAAATGGTTGAAAAAAGATTTTAACACCATACTCTAATCAATCTGATGTTAAAATCTTAACTCTAAACCATTCAATTACAACATGTTCTTTCGCTTAAAAAGAAAAATTAGTACCCACTTGCAAATTACCCGATGACCCGCCGACTCCTAAACTGGTTTCTTGAGTAGAATTATTTTGAATTAAAGCACGAGCATTGGAATTATAAAAAATACTCCGTACTCCTTTCATAAAAGCATTGCCCATGATACTGACAACTGCCAAACCCGTAGGACTACCATCGCTATTGCTCAGTTGAAGACTTTGAGGAGTCGTATTTTGCATAAAAAAAATATTATTATGAATGAGCCATCGTTTATAAGCTGGATTTGCCATATTTAAGTTAATTGCCTCTGTTTCACCCGTTTTTATATTATTAAAAACATTATTGTTTATTGAAACAAAATTCGGGGTACTATTAAGAGAACCTACTTGAAGTTTAGAATTACTAAATTTATTGCCACTTACAATACAATCCGCTTGAAGCAAATAAATGGTTGAAGTACCGATATAGGAATTATCCATCAAACGGCTCATTTGATTTTGATTAAGGTCTCCATTACCAATCGTGCAATCGGATAATTCGCTCCCTAAAATGCCTGCAACGCGCGGTATCGTACAACTGCTTAATTTAGAATTTTGAATAAAGCCCAATCGGGACAGAGAACCTGTCGTCATGCTATTGAAAGAACAACTTATAAAGTTGGCATCCCAACCTAATTTGGGACAAGTACCTTCAAAAGTGCAGTTTTCAAACAAAATAGAAGAACCTTCTATTGTAATATTTTTAAATTTGATATTTTTAAAAGTGGTATTATTGGGTACCGAAATCACTTGCGTCCCACTTCCTTCAAAAGTGCCGCCGCCTAAAATCACAGGACTAACAGCAGATGACAAGCGACTGAAATCGCTCGAAAATACAACCGTACCTTCTACCTTAATGAGCGAAGCACTATTCAATGCAACCGTGTTATAACTCGTACTACTGATTACTGGAATCGGTGAAGTTGTATTCGTTATCGTAAAATTGGGATGCGTACCCGTCACTTGTATGCCCGCGCCTGCGGTCAGCGCGACGGTTTGATTGGGTGCGGTATTGGAAATCACGCCATTATTGATACCAATGCCTGTGCCTGCGGTGTAAGTGGTTCCCGTTGGCAACGTCACATTTCCGCCGCCATTGCTCAACGAAAGCGTATTGCCCGACATGCTAAGGGATTGAATTTCATTGGTATTGCTCAAATCGCCTGTATTACTAATAATGCCATTCGAGAGTTGAACGCCTGTACCTGCGGTGTAAGTAATCCCCGTTGGCAACGTCACATTTCCACCGCCATTGCTTAACGAAAGCGTATTACCCGACATGCTAAGGGATTGAATTTCATTGGTATTGCTCAAATCGCCTGTATTGCTAATAATGCCATTCGCCATTTGAATCCCTGTACCTGACGTGTAACTATTGCCCGACGGTAAGATCATCGGTTTCCATTGCGTGCCGTCCCAACCCAAAAATTGACCAACACTTCTACCAATGGTATCCACATCGGTTAAATCGTGAATAGACATATTAGACGCAACCATCGCTTTTTGAGCCATTAACGCAAACGGCACAGCTACAAATTGAGAAGGCGTACCCGCCGCTACAAAATTAGAACCGCTTCCGCCCATATCAATCGCTGTTTTCAACCATTTGGAATTCCGTGTCCAGTCAATTGTTGAAAAATTGCCTGATTCAACCGTCCCACCGCCAATACGAATATTAAACAATCCAAAACGATTCGTTACCACATTTAAAAAACTTTCCCGATAAATTTCTGTACCTGTCGGCGTGTTTTCTAAAAGGCTCAAACGCAATGCAATCGTCGCATTCGCTACAGGATTTCCTACATTATCTCTCGCAACGCCTTGATAATTAATGAGTTGTGGCACTTGTGCAATTGCATTTAATGTGCATAACAACCATCCAATGGTTAGTAATTTTTTCATACTGATTATAATTTTTTAAAATTTGATAAATTTATGGGTGTACGAAATATTGTTTTTATCCCAAATCATTAAAATATACGCGCCTGCCGCAATGTCTTCAATGAAAATGCTTTTGCCGCTATCACATTTGATGATTTCACCCGCCATGGAAAGAATACTGTAATGCGAAATTTGGATATAGCCTTCCAAATACAAATAATCGGTTGCAGGATTGGGAAAAATACGTATTTTACGTTGTTCCAATTCCGTTACTGCATTTGGCAATGCGTAAGTTGGTTGTAGGAAACCTTGTGTCACAGTGCCATTATTACTTTGCAAAGTCGTAATGACGCTTTCGCCAACCGATATTTCAAAGGTGGTCGCTTGAACGGTGAATTGATTGCCCAAACTGTTCACAACCGTTGGCATGACCGTTTGCGCACGGCAGACTGAAATCATGGATAAAAACAAACCCGTTTTGAGTAAACGTTTCATAATTTTAATGCGGTTTAAAATAAATTACTAAATATTATTATGTTCAAATAATTGATTTAAAATAAATTACAATGCAAATATAATTATATATATGTTTAATCGTTTCACAGAATAACCAATAGTCGTTTTAAGCAATGAGTGGTCTTAATGGTTGAAAAAAAAATTTACTACATGTCAGAAAGATGAGCTTCCCAATTGGAATACAGATGAAACGGATGACTTTGAAGCGTTTAAACTGGTTTCTAAAGAGTTTACACACGCTGCAAACCAATTTAAACGCTTTAAAGTCTAACGACATGGACGCTTTGTTACTTCCCTGTTGCCATAAACAAGTAACAAGTTTGCACAATACACTTGTGATTACAAAGTACCAAGCATCTTGTAATCATTCAATTTATTGCATCTTGGGCATCTACTTGCTGTCCAACAACCACTGCTTTTACCAACATAACTCAATTTAAAACATCCAATAAAGTTACATCCTCTGCATTGGTAGATAGAAAAGCCCTTTTCGGAACGATTGCAATTGGCGCATCTATCTAAACCGTCTTTTACACCTACGTGGTCAACATGGTCGCATTCGACAGATGCAGGTGCCATAATACTTTCGATAAGGTTGCCATTCTTGTAAATATTACCAGATTGAACGTGTCCATGATGCCCTGTTTTACACAGGGTACTATCGCATGTCAATGGATGTTGTACTGGTGCTGCAAAAGATGCAAGCAAAATAAGAGCAACTAAGCTTAAAAAAACCTTTTTCATAATTGAATTTGAAAATTTGATTACTAAAAATTTGAATTTGCACTTTTTAGAAGTGCCTTTTATGGCAAGCATCTTCCTAATAAGGTTCCATTTCTGTAAATCGGACCCGTTTGAACTTGTCTATCTTGCCGTCAAACATCGTAGCTGGCGAAGCCGTTACTTTGATTTCTTCGGAGGAATCTGCTTTTTTAATTTTTCAGCCTCCTCTTTTGCTTTTTTAAGAGCCGCCTGTTCTGCTTTTTGCTTGTTGAGGGCTTCAGCACTTTTTTCAAAGTTTTTTTCATTTTTGTTGCTGTTGCCGTCTCTGAATTTTTCAGCCATGTTGTAAAATGTAAATTTGCCCTCTGTTTAAAATAGGTTTTAGGCGAAGACCTTATTTATATACACAATTAAAATTATGCGTTTTTTTAAATCAAAATATATTAACATATTATTATTTTTTATGTAAAATAAATATTTTAATATATTATTTTCATCCATTTTTTAACTTTGATACAAATAAATTACATCTACAAATGTAATTCAATGTATGCTTAATCGTTTCAACAACATAATCAATGGTCGTTTTTGCGCATGAATGGTTTAAAAAGGTTTTAACATGGTTCTTACAAAAAAAATCCTTGTTAAAACCTTAACTTTCAAACTATTCCATCACAACATTTTTAATAATACAATTAACTAACACATGATTATTTTTTATGTAAAAAAAATATTTTAATATATTATTCACCCTACTTTCATTTGAACTCCAATACAAATCATTCGATTGCAAATTTTGATACAAAAGTATAGTGAATTTTTGTAAAAAACGAGACACACCTATTAAGGTAATTCACCTCATTTTTCAGGTGGAATTCAGTTGATTTTCCGTTACTGAGTGAATTCCATCTGAAAACTTAACTCCCACATTCATCTAAAAGTGCGATAATCCCTTGCTGTTTCAGTTCATTATAAGGAGGCGTGTCCGCCTTGATAAAATAAGGTTTGGGCAATTCGGCAAAAGGCACTTGCGTCCGAACCATCACAACAGCACCCGATTCAGGCTGAAGTCTGCCCGATGATAAGTATCTTGCTTTGATAGGTTCCGGAATATTTTCCAATTTCATAATCGCGCCGACTTGAAGAATAACCACTGCATAAGAAATAGGCGTTCGTAATTCGATTTTGACATTGCCACCCAGCAATTCTAACGTGCCGTTTGTATAAGAATTCAAACTACTATCACAGGAAACTTGATGATTGTTGTGAATTTCAAGTTTAATGTGTTCTACATCCATGCCTTTGGACTGTATATACAGAATCCAAACGCCTTGTAAACCGCTTAATCGCTGTAAATCAAGCTGTTTCATATATAAATCATCTAACATTTTTTTTAATCGGCTGACGCGTTTCCCTTTCAGTAAGCCATTGACATCGTAACGCCGAAAGTATTCAACGAGAAAATGAGGGCATATTACCGTGTTGTGTTTGACCAGCAACACGGGCAGCGAACACGGACAAGGCGTATTATCCACGCAAAGCAGTAACGCAGACAACGTATTTAAATCGCTGCCGCTAATGCCGATATGGAAAATCATAAAGAATTTTTCACTCAGATTGGGATGGTTCAGTTCCAAATAGACGTTGCCTGCATGAACGCTGGCGGGCGCACCTGTATAAATTTCCAAATTTTTATCGGTAACGGGAATAAATGCCGTATAATGTTTGGTTAATTCCAAATCATACTCATAAAGGGGCGGTTTATGAGGGCTATTATCGGTCGTGCCTTTCCAATAGACTTTGTATTTGCCCAGATACGTATGCGTTTGGGCATCCATCGCTTCCCAATACGCCGCCTCCTGTGCATAACCTAAATATTGACAACACGCCCCAATATGAATTTTTTGAATGGGCGTTGGCTTTTGTTTTTTGCGATGCACGGTAAATAAGTCGCGCAACCACTCGCATTTGATGGCATAAGGCGCACGTCCATGATTAATCGCCGCCATCAAAACCTCATAATTAGCAGGAGTGGTTTTGTTGAAATCCATCGGTTTGCCTTGAGATTGATAAAGCGGTGCAACGTGGTTACTCAAATCTTGACAGAGTTGTTTAATCTGCTCTTGACTATAAATTGCCGTAGCTTTGTTGTTTCTTTCCATGATTTTAAAAACGGATTGATAGCTAAAAATGATTTTTATTTAAAATTGAATTAATTTTTATAATATTAAAAATGCTCATTATCAATGAGTTGAAAAGCACCGCTAGCGGGAAATAAATTTCCCGACTACGGTGCTGCATCCGTTACCATCCATAATAATTCATGGTCTTTAAAGAGTGCGCCGCCCAGATATTACTTGGGGCAATTTCAAGTGCCGTTTGATAACAGGCTCTCGCCTGCGGATAATCATAGCGGGCATAGTAGGCATCTCCTAACAGCACAAATGCTTGACTATCATTGGGTTGGAGCGCGACAACCATCGAATAATATTCAACAGCGTTGTCACTTTCAACCGAAACTTGGTTCATGCTTAGAAAAAAAGCCTCCATTTGTTTTGCACCAATGTGGGCGAATCTGCTTTGGTCTTGAAACATCATTGAATTGGTTGTTAAATATGTTAAAAAATAAAATCCGTTCAGTAAGGATTTTAACCTTACCTCCATTTTATCAAAAATTATAAAAACGTTACCTTTTTTTCATCTTTTGTTAAAATTAATTTATAATCTTTTGCAAAATTGAGTTTTATGAATGCAGATAATGTGCATTCATCTATTTTTGATAAAAAAATTATTTTATTTTTCAATATATGAACTCCGTTTCGTTCATGCCTAACCCATTATTAAACAAAAGTATATACTAAAATTTTACAAAAAAAATTATCAAATCCGTTACCACGCGTTGAAATCATGAATGGTCGAAAATCACTTATGAATAGCATTCAAAATCATGAATAGTCGAAAAAGGGCTATGAATGGTAATCCTAAAAACGGAATTGGGAATCATTGCAAAGCCTAAAAATTATGAATGCAAAAAATATGCATTCATAATTTTTAGGCTTTTCGGAAGGAGCTTTTGTTGAAACCTGCCTTCCAAAAACCTTGTCGTATTTAATTATATCCGTTTTTTTCAAACCGTTACATTTTATTTTCATTATTTTATAAAAGATAATTTATAATAATGGACAAAGCTATGCGTTATGAATGCAGATTTTCTGCATTGATAGTTTATAGCTTTACATCGGTCAAAAATAGGCAGTGTTTTTCAGCCCTTTTGAAATACGGTAACACAACTTTTGAATTCGTTTAACTGTTACAGTAACTTAAACAGACCATCTCTATGCAGCACAACATTCAATTATCCCATTTGAAAGAATTATTATCCGATATTGGCAATTACTATGGAGCCTCTTCGGATTTTGTTAGGACTTTTGGCAAAAAAATTGGCAAAACGTTACATCGTAAAGCGTATCACGACATTCTCAATGGTGCAATTACGTTTGAAAGGGTCGAATGGGCTTGTTATTTGCCTGCGGCTTATGACAGCGCACATCAAATTTTGACCAAATACCAAGAAAAAACAGCCAAGGAGCAATGGCGCAAAAGCCAAGAAATCCAACCGCAAGCCTTCTTCAATTTTGATAATTCGGTCAAATTCGTGGAAGAAACGGTTCACAATACTGATTTCTTAACCGAAAAAGGAGAAATGACGACTTCGTTAAAAATCATTACGAACTTGAATGATTTTATCAAAATTGAACATCTTCATTCCAATAATCCTTATTTGTATGGGTATTTTCACCTTGTTTTTGCCAAAATCCAAATGCAATTTGGTACGAGTGAAGGTTCGATTGGCTCGTTGCCACTCGCTCAAAAAAGTAGAGCCGCCTTTGAAAAACTGGAAAAAGAACCGATTAAATTATTACAATCTATTAATTTACAAGGACATATATTTAGACAATTAAATCAATATGATAAAGCCTTGACCGTTTTTAAAGAAACCCAACAATTCGCTCAAACGTTGCCGTTGAAAAGCCATCAAAAGGATGAATTTTTTATGAATACACAACATCAAATTGCGTTAACTTTAATGCGACAAGGTGAAATTCAACAAAAACAACCTTTTTTTGAGGAAGCAAAAAGATTATTTCAAAATTCTAATTCGTTTTATAAAAATTCAGATGATGAAAAATGGTATAAATTTGCTCAAATGCGAGAAGCAGAACTTTATATTAAAAGTGGTGACATTGCCAATGCTGAAAAAATTTTAGATGTTTATGAAGACCCTTGTGAGATTACGCTCTTGACGCGTTCCAAAATTGCTATTTTTCATCGAATTAATGCCGAGCGTTATTTGAAAATAAAGGATTCTAAAAATGCCTTGCGTTATTTCAAGGCTGCAGTGATGCTTAGTTTTGAAGAAAATTATAAACATGAATTAGAACATCTCAGCAAATTGTATCTCCAATATTCAATGCTGAACCAGCATTTACCCTTACATTTTTCAGTGTATCAGCCTATTTGGAGGTGAAAATAAGTGGTTTGTTAAAATTATAAATCGTTGATTATCAATGTAAAACAGAAAGGCATTATTGCAGAATTGAAAGCCGTGCCCGACATTTATTTGGAGCGAAATCACCAAAAGTTATGCGTTAAAATCTGTATTCTAAAATACAAAATGTATTAAAGGAGGGTTTTTGAACAACTTTTAAGCAAAAAAATAGTTTAGGAAGGGTTAAATGTTGTTAATTTGCAGCTGATTATTCACCAAAAATCAAAAAAAATCATGAGTAAAGAACGCACCTTTATAAGTTTTGATTGGGCGATGAAAAAAATCCTCCGTCATAAGGAAAATTTTATGATTTTAGAAGGCTTTTTAAGCGAACTCTTAGGATTTGATGTGACCATCGAAAACCTCTTAGAAAGCGAAGGCAACAAAGAAAGTTTGCAAGATAAATATGACCGAGTGGATATTTTAGCGAAATCCACCAAAGGTGAATTAATGTTGATTGAACTCCAATATGATAATCAAGATGATTATTTTCATCGCATGATTTATGGGATTTCCAAATTAATCACGGAATATATCTCCGAAGGTAAAAATTATAGCACGATTAAAAAAGCCTTTTCCATTAATATTTTGTACTTTCGATTAGGACAAGGCAAGGATTATATCTATGAATACAAAGGAAATTTCGTAGGCAAGCATAAAAAAGACATTTTCAAACCTACGAAACATCAAAAAGAACGATTCAATATTGAGACCGTTGCGGATATTTTTCCCAAATATTATGTGATTCGGGTCAATAATTTTCAAAAGGATGTGATTGAACGCCCCTTAGATGAGTGGATTTATTTCTTAAAAAACAGTGACATTAAAGATGATTTCCACGCAAAGGGCATGGAACGCGCCAAAGAAGCCTTGAATTATGAGAAAATGTCTGAAGAAGAAAAAGCAACCTATTCGCACCACATTAAAAATCGCCGTATCGAAAGTAGTGTGCTTGAAACGGCAGAGGGGCGCGGCATGAGAAAAGCAAATATAATTACAGCTAAAAAGGCTTTGGCAGAAGGTGCTGATTGGGCTTTTGTGTCTAAAATTACAGGTTTAGATTTGGAAGATATTGAACGAATAGCGAAAGGACGAAAAATAGATATTGATTAAGGTCTGCTTCTTGAAAACAGGAGTGCCTTGCAAACCACTGTTTACAAGGCATTCCTGTTTTATCATTTTCTAACCTCTTAAATTCCAATATTCTTTGAATTTCCGACCCATATTTCGGGAAATGGGTACTTTTTGCAATCTATTTCCCATTGTCAAGATAACATGTTCGGATTCCGAGCGGGATTCCAAGCCATGCAAATAGTTTTCATTGATGACATAACTGCGATGAATCATGTGAAAAACCGATGATTTCCCTTCCAACGAATGGCGATACTGTCCTAAATTTTTTTTACCAGTCACCTTCGTACCATCCGAAAGATAAAAATCAGTCACACTGCCATCTGCCTCCAAATAAACAATTTTTTCTTTTTCCAAAAAGAGCGTACCGTTGCGCATGGTCTCCACAGGTAATTTAGAAGGTATTTTATCCACCACGAGGTCTAACATCATTTGGAGTTGTTGATTGTACGTTTCGGTTTGAACGAAGGCTTGAATCACGTTGACCACATCCTGTAAATTATCATCGCCAATCGGTTTTTCTAACACTTGAAGCGCGGCATAATTAATGGCTTTCCGCAAATTCTCTTTGGTGCCATGCCCTGTGAAAAAAATAACTTTGAAATCTATCGAACCGATTTTTAGAAAATCATTCAAAATATCGAATCCCGTACCTGGTTGCAATTCGATGTCTAAGAATACCAATTGAGGTTTCAATGCCCTAATTTGTTGAAAACCCGTTGCACGCGCATTGGCTTCCCCGATAATCTCAATTTGAGGGCATAATTTGGATAAGCGATTTTTCAAAAGCAACCGATCTGATTCGGAATCATCTACAATGACCGTTTTTATACTTGTCATATTTTTAAAATACGTTTTAAATAATAATTATAATCCAATTTGAATCGTGACTTCGGTGCCACCTGTTGCTACATTTGTCGTCGTAATTTGGACATCCGAACCTAATTCATTTAATTTGTCGAGCCTATCTTTGATAATTTTAGTCCCTAAACTTTTGTGTCCGCCGATAGAATGTTTATTTAATTCCTTCGAGGCTTCAATCCCAATGCCATTATCTCGGACTTTGCAAATAAAATAATCTTCGTTTTCCAAATACATCTCTATCCAAATGAATCCTTTTTGGCGATTCGGCAACGATAAAACACCATGTTTTATCGCATTTTCAACAAAAGGTTGAATAAACATGGTTGGAATCTCAATGGAACCAGGGTCATCTTGAATCGTTTGGGCAATATTCAGGTCATAATCGAATCGGTCCCCATACTTCAGTTTTTCAAATTCAATATAGCGTTTCAATAAATCTATTTCTTTATCTAACGGAACCATCGAAAATTCATCCGACAACGTGTTATTATTCGCCTCTAAAAATAGGCGGATTAACCGCGCCATTTTAACCAAATTTTCAGAAGCGACTTCTGGATTATTTTGTAAGATCAAATTTTGGATCGCCGATAAAACATTGAAAATAAAATGCGGATTCATCTGTGCTTCCAACATTTTGACCCGCAAAATATCCGTTTTGCGCTCTGCTTTCATTTTATCTAAAGCCGTTTGCTGCATTTGGAGTTGTAAAGCGTCATTTTGGAGGGCTAATTTCTTTTTATCAAAATCCGCTTGTTGACTTTTCAAATCCGCTTGCTTTTCGCGGATCGTGGATTGACGCAAGGCGTAACCCGCCCATGAAATCAGCATAAACGTAAGGAGTGCTGCCCAATAAGGGAAATTTCGATGCCGATGGAACGGATAAGTTAACTTGAAACGCAATACCGTTTCTTTATCCATCGTGCCAATCATCGTTTGAATGCGGACGGTATGCACCCCATTCGATAAATCTGAGAAAAATAAATGGGCACTCGACGTTTCGAGCCACTTGCCGCCATCAATAGAATACCTATAAATCAGTTCGTTTGCATGATGGAAATTGACCGCTTCTAATTCAAAATGAACCGTTTCAATCCCTTGATTGATTTCGATAATTTGGTCATACTTCGGATACGGAATCAATTGTTCATTCACTTTTAAAACATATATATTTTCGGTTGTCGAATCCGCAGGAGCCAGCAAAGATGGGGTAATTCTCGTAACAATATCCGATGCCGCAACCCATACATCGCCTTTTGAATCCGTGACAAGGCAATTTTGATTCGGTTCAATACCGATATAACCGCTTCGATGGTCATAATGCGTGATTTCGGTTTTACCTTGTTGCAAAGCATCGAGATTCATAAAGTAAAGTCCATTATTCGCCCCAACGACCAGATGATTGCGTTCCTGCGTCAGCGCATTCACATCAACATAAATAGCTGTTTTGCCAAATAGTTCAAAACGATCTTTTGAAGCATCATACCGCAACAAACCTTGACTACTGCCCGCCCAAACATTATTATAGGTGTCCACCCAAATACAACGATTGCCATAAAAAGGAAAATTACCTTCGATGTCTGTAAAACTTTTGAGGCATTTTCCTTGTGCCACATCAAATAAATAAATGCCCGATGCGCCGCCTAACCAATATTGATTGGGTTGATTCGCTTTGGCAATGCTACGAATGTAACCGCCAGCTTTGATGCGAAGCCCCTGTTCGATTCCATAATGTCGCTTTTCTTGGGTCGTTAGATTAATCCAATCAAACCCTTCCAGAGATGCAGATAGTAATGTATTTTGTTGTTTGTCCACATAAAGATACATGGAACAGCCTTTCTGGTTGTGAAAAAAAGACGTAAATTGTTTACCATCATATTTTATGATGCCCCAATGCATTGGAAAATAAAGGTTTCCAATGGAATCTGCACCACCACCAAAATAAAAAAAACCAAATTCATCCTTTATTTGTCCTTGAAGCAGCCCATTTTGAGCATCTTTCTTGACCGATTGAATTTTATTTTGATTCACTTTTTTCAAAACAGTCTTGTCATAATAAGAACCCATCCACATATTTCCCTGTTTATCCTCCAACATAGCCCATATCTGCTTCAAATCCTTTTTGTCAAAATTGTAAAAAGCCTTTCCATGTGTGGGTGAAAAAATACGCAACAAACCGCCTTCGGTTCCAACCCAAAGATTATCTGCCTTATCTGCTAAAACCATATTGAATGGGTGTTCAAAATCAGGAAAAGAATCTAATTTACCGTTTGCCGTTTGAAAATACAATCGTTTTGATTGCTTTTGCATAAAATAAAAAGTACTATCACTTGTTTGAGTAATACTCCCTATTTGTTGAGGCACAGCATAATTCAATTTTTGAATCCATCGCAGTTTTCCCAATTCGACGCGATAGATTTGGTTTCCAACTAAAACTTGATGGTTTTGTTGGTTATCAAGCCATTCTAAACGTTGCAAACCACCATAATTAGCTAAGGTTGTATCTAAAACCCCTGTTTTCAAAGAATCGTTTTTGAATAAGAAAAACCCTTTTTTCGTCGTACCGAGCAAGATTTGGTCATGTTTTTTATCATACAAAAGCGCATGGAAAACTTGACCTTGTAATGTCGGGTTCGTTTTAGAAAGGCAATTGACTGATTTGCCGTTATATACATAAAGTAAATTTTTATTATCTAAAAACCAACATTTCCCGTGAACATCTATGCGAAAATGTTGAATATTCAAATGCTTAATATCGGTTTGCCATTTCGGGTCTGTCACGACTTTTGCTCCGTCATAATAACTTATAAAACGATTATTCCCACCACCCGTCATAAACCAAATACGCCCTTTTGAATCTTCCGTGAGCGCACCGACAGCATGATGCGGTAAACCATCTTTGGCAAGCACGTTCCGAAAAGAAGTACCATTAAAAATAAATAATCCACTATGCGTTCCACCAACAAGGTGTCCACGACTATGTTGCAGCAAACCCATGATTTGAGATTGAGGTAATCCATTTTGTGGTGTATAGAAATTCTGTAATCGTTGTTGTGCGGTTGTTATCGGTTGCCACACCAACCAACAAGCACAGAAAAGCAATATTTGTCTCAGCATTACATTTTGCAAACATTAATTCGTTAGAAAATAAAACGAAGTTCGCTTTATTCCTTTTATTGCGCCTTATTTTAGTGCAAAATTATAATAAATGGTCGAAATAGCGCATGAATGGTAAAAAAGGTGTTCCGAAAAGCATTGAAAGCCGTGCTCTCTATTTATGACAGCAGGTCGTCGAGCATTAAAATAGAATTGCCTTGCAAATCATCTATTTACAAGGCAATTCTGTTTCGGTTAATAAAGAATAAAAAATTGATTATCAACCTTTTATTACTCAAAAAGTTCACTCATGGGCGTTTCAAATCCTGCCAAAATGAGAGACGTAAGCGTGTCTGCATATTGAAAAACACGCCGCATATAAAATTCATTTTCTACATTTTCATATTGAGTCAACGTCTTTTTATCCAAATTGACTAACCAATATTCCCGCACACCCGACAATTCATAGATTAATTTTTTATAACCCATTTCTTTAGAATGATTCGATGGCGAAAGGATTTCAACCACTAAATCAGGCGCACCTTCGATTTTTTTAGCTCCTACTAAATGTAATCGCTCATTGCTCAAATACAACAAATCGGGTTGTAAAACATCATTCGGTGTAAAAACCGTATCCATCGGCGCAGGTAACATACGTCCCAATTTATGTTTTTTAACATAAACCGTCATTTCGGTCAATAGATTCGTCAAAAAAATTTGATGTAGGGGTATCGGAGTTGCCATATAAATGATTAAACCATTGTGAAGTTCATAATGACCACTATCGGGTGGTGTTAATCGCACGTAATCCTCATATCCGAGCAAACGGGGTTTCGGAATGCGCACTTTGGGTTGTTTCAGAGCTACTTGAACTGTCATTTTACTTATTTTGATGTTAAAAAGACTGTATTGTTTACAAAGATACGAAATTTTCAATCGAATACGATTCTTTTTTATCAAAAAAATCAAAAAAAATTTGGAGAATCCCCAAACAACTGTATCTTTGCGGCGATATTTGAAAACGGGGCATAGCTCAGTTGGTTTAGAGCATTACCTTGACAGGGTAGGGGTCAGTGGTTCGAATCCACTTGTCTCGACTTACATCGGATAACCGTTTGATTATCAATTTTTTATAAATTTAGATTTTATCTTATGTATAAAAATCAATCTTTGTAAGATAATTTTAAGATTTTATCCTTTCTTTTAAAAAGGTCATCGGTTTTCAAACCTGTGACCTTTCTTATTTTAAGATAGTTTTAACCAACGCTTTGTTAAACTTTCAAGCAGCCTGCCTATCCAACACAAAAAATCTATCCTCACAAATATGAAAAAGGAACCTTTTTTAAGTCAGCGATTGGGCTTTTCCAATGCGCAAGCAGATGTCATTCAACAAATCGGTTTGGAAACGTTCTTGAAACGCAGTTTCGACGCGCCTTTTCAAGTGGATATGCCCGTTTTTTTAGACGGCGCACCTAAAAACCTCAAAGAATTTAGAAAAATGAAGCAAATGAATGAGGATAAAAAAAAACTCGTTCAGATTTCAGAACGGTTGCGCACCATTCGATTGCAAAATTGGTGGGTGGAACGCATGTATCACGCGGAATTGCCCCTGCGAGAAAAAATGGTTTTGTTTTGGCATAATCATTTTGTTTCAAGTATCCAAAAAGTGAAGTCATCTTGGGCGATGTTTCAACAAAATAATTTGTTTAGAGAACATGCATTTGGCAATTTTAAAACATTGACTATCAAGGTTTTGTATGATAATGCCATGCTGATTTATTTAGATAACACGCAAAATAAGGCGCAGGCTATTAATGAAAACCTCAGTCGGGAATTATTAGAATTGTTCACTTTGGGCGCGGGTCATTACACGGAATCGGATATTAAGGCGGGCGCGGCGGCTTTGGCGGGTTTGAATATTGGCGATAATGGTGGTAAGTATTATGAACCATTGGAAGACAATGGGCAAAAAACGTATCTCGGCAAAACAGGTGCTTGGAAAGCAAAAGATTTGGTTGAGCTTATTTTTGAACATCCAAAAGCAGCTTATCGAATCGCTGAAAAATTATTAAAATTTTTTGTTACAGATAATCCAACGGCTGTTTTGGTGGAGGAATATGCTGTTTTTTTGAAAAAACAAAACTTTGAAATCAAGCCTTTTTTGACAAAACTCTTTGCTGACCAACGATTTATCGATTCAAAAGGGGATAAAATTAAAGATCCGTTGAGCTTTTTGTTGGGCATGTTTTATGAGTTTCAAATTACAGATGTACCGATGCGCAGTGTTTTTCAATATTTGAAAGAACAAAATATGGATTTATTCAATCCGCCCAATGTTAAAGGTTGGGATGGTGGGAAAACGTGGTTGAGTGCGCAGAAATTATTGCAACGAGTGGGTGTCGTGTCGATTGTATGTGCGGGTAAAAATTTTAGCAATTTCAAATTTAAAGAGAACGAAATGATGGAACAAGACCAAGTGGAATTTGCCGAATTGGAAACCAAAAAGGTTCAAAATTTTAAGGCGCGTTTGAGGTGGGATAAAACATTATCTAATAATCAATTGATTATCAAAAACTTATGTGATAATCATCTTTTTGAGGTGCGTAAGGATTTGCAACAAGATATGGAACGAATTTTAAAATATGATTTTGACCCTACAATGGAAAATGCCAATTTAGGCGTAACGCGTTTGGCAGAATTTATTTTCAAATCACCTGAATATCAATTGATTTAATTATTTAAATAATTAAAATTTAAAGGAAAAATCAAAACAGTAAAATATTTTAATATTTAATTAAAATTATTTTATTATCAATTAAAATTTAAATAATGAAGAATAGAAGAAATTTTCTAAAAATAGTGGGTACAACCACTGGCGGCATGTTATTTTTACCCCAATTTTTAACAGCATTGCCTTCCAATTTGTATCAAAATCATTTTCTGGGCAATCGTCAAATTGTGGTTACGTTGCAATTAAATGGTGGAAATGATGGTTTAAACACGTTTATACCTTATGAAAATCCATTATATTATGAATATCGACGCAATATTGGTATTCCTAAAAAGGAAGTGTTGAAAGTTGCCAATGGGATGGGATTTCATCCGATTATGACTGGTTTGCACCAGATTATGCAAGATGGCAATTTGAGTGTGGTTCAAAATGTAGGTTATCCCAATCCCAATCGTTCCCATTTTAGGAGCGTTGAAATTTGGCAAACGGCTACGAATAGCCATGAATATTCGGCAACTGGCTGGTTAGGACGCTATCTGGATGCGGCGTGCAAAGGCGATGACCCGATTGGCGGGATGACGATTGATTCGATTGACGCACCTGCTTTGCGCGGACAATCGGCGCATTCATTGACGATGACCGACCCGATTCGGTTTGAAAAACAGTTGAAAGCCTTGAAAGCCAATCAAGAAGACCCGATTCAGGAGCATCCAAATTTAGATTTTGTACGCAAATTAATGATAGGTTCGTTTGAAGGTTCTGACCAAATTCAAGCCGCTTTGGAAAAAACGAAATTGGGGATGCCGACTTATCCCAAACATGGTTTGGCTACAAACCTTGCTTGGGTGGCGCGTATGATTAAAGGGAATTTGCCAACGAGCGTTTATTACACGAGTCTCGGCGGTTTTGACACGCATATCAATCAAAAACCCAAGCATCAAAACCTTTGGAAAGAGGTTTCTGAGTCGGTGAAAGCGTTTTATGACGATATGAAAGCAGCAGGTTTGTTGCAAAATGTTACGTTGATGATTTTTTCAGAGTTTGGCAGACGGGCGAAAGAGAATGGGTCTGGCACCGATCATGGTGCGGCGGCTCCTGTTTTTGTAATTGGTGGAGGCAATAAAGGCAAAATAATTGGGGCAAACCCCGATTTGAGCGATTTGAATAATGGCGATTTGAAATTTCAAATGGATTTTCGGAGCATTTATGCCTCCATTTTAAAACAAAAATTGAATACGAATCCTCTCGATTTGGGCATTCAAGCAACTCCAATAAGTGGTTTATTTTAAAAAAAAAAATGTCAAGCGCACTGCTTGACATTCACTCAATTAAGGAACCTGCAATAATCTAACGATTGAATCACTATTATAATTTCTTTAATTTTAGTATAGTGGAATAGGCTTTTAAGCCATTCTAATCTTAGGACGAACCCTTTTTGAAAAGTAACACATTTGTTAATGAAATTTAAAAATAAAAATAAAAAAACCGTTGCGGTACTCCGATTCGCAACGGTCATCTGAAACATAAAACACTAAAATAATTACTTGGCTGAATGGATAGAATCTAATAAGGTTTTTGTAAAGGTGTTGTTAATTTATTTTCAACTCTTTACACATGTATTTTTTTTAATTTGTTAAAAAAACCGTCACAAACAGTGATAAGTGACGGTTCATTAAAACAAATAAACACAAAAACTATTTTTTAAAACATAAAAAGTTTATCGTTTTTCTATGTCACATCTTCAATTTTTTTGTAAAAGTACAGTTAATCTGGTTAACAAGTCAAATTTTTTTGACACTTTTTTTGAAAATCAACCCATTTTAACAGAAAAATAACATTTACAAAATCTTCGTTTTAAATGGATTCCATACTAAATCATTGATTTTCAATTATTTATTACTTAAATTAAAATAAGCCAGCAATTTCCGCTTTGGAAAATTTTGAAATAGGATGCTTATGATTTCAAGGAATTTAAGGAATTTTTCAGTTGAAAAGCACCAATCGCAACTCAAAATATCCTTTTTATTCTTCAAATCATAAGCATCCTATTTCAAAATTTTCCAAAGCGGAAATTGCTGAAAATAAGCAATATGCTTTGATTTTTCTTTTAAAAATTCGATTTTCTAAACATCAAATGCAGGTTGCGTGACACAGTAAATTGTAAAAAGGTGGTTCTGTAACACTTTTTCATAGCTTTTGAATCGGTCAATAGGATAGGCAATTTTACGCAACCTATCTAATTTTTCATCAAAACGATAGAGGCGGCTTTCAGACCAAGATTAAAAACCATTGCAAAAAACAGCATCGTCTTTTTGAAACGCATGCGCTGTTTCAACGTACACCGATTGTAAATGAAGCGTTTGATGTGGTTGAACCTTTAAATTGCAGTCGATGATAAAGATGCTGTTTTTCAAAAAACCATTGTGCCGTAAAATCAGCCCCTACGATTTTCGATTCGGCATCGTTTAAAAGCATTTTTGTTGGTTTGCAATCAAAAAAGCGGTAATATTTAACATAAATTAAATATTTTAAATACCCTAAAAATGTTATTTCCAAATCAAACCCTAAGTTTAAAGGGTTCGCGGCTTGAAAATACTTAAAATTGGGTATTATTTTCAAATTTGGAATCTTTTTTGATTCAACTTATACAATTTTTACAAATATTTTTAAAAGCGAATTTATATTTACTTTTACTCAAGCATCAAAAGTCATTTGAAGCAAAAACACTGGAATAACCATTTTAACAGCTTGGCAGCTTTTTACTATTAAAATCCCATTTCATATGAGAAAAATTACGACACTCCTTTTTACATTCATGCTCCTCAATCAGATACAAGCGCAATATGGCGAATTTGGATTGATAACGGGCGTTACCGGTTACATGGGCGATGTGCAACAGGGCGGCATGCCCGCAAATGGATCCTATGGATTCTCAGGCGGGTTGATGTATCGCCACAACCTAAATCCACATCTTTCGATTTCGGCACATGGATTCGCAGGACATTTTTCCTGCACTGATGCATATGCCACTGGTTCACGCCGTAGTCGAAATTTGAGTTTTCGCAACACTGTATATCAGTTTGGTATTCATGGAGAATGGAATTTGACCAAATATGATGTATTAGATGGACATATTTCTGCCCCGTATTTGATTTTGGGGGTCGCTGGTTTTTACCACAACCCTGAAGCAAGAGATTTGAATGGAAAATGGACAGCTTTACAGCCGCTTGCGACGGAAGGTCAAAAATTGAATGGCGGCAAACCATACAGTTTGTTGCAAGTTTCGATACCTTATGGGCTTGGGGTGAAATTAGCAGCAAACAAACGGGTCAATTTAGGGGTTGAATTGGTTTTTCACCAAACTTTTACCGATTATTTGGATGATGTAAGTGGCAATTATCCAGATTTGAAGGCGTTGCGCGAACAAAGCCCCTTAGCGGCGGATTTGTCTTGGCGTACACCACAGTATTTTGGTACGAGTGGATTGGAAGCTCCGACAGGGCAAAAAAGGGGCGATACTTACAAAACAGATGTTTATTATTTTTGCACAGGTACGATAACGATTAATTTAGCAAGTGGTCGAAAAATGGAATATAATGCCAGTTATCGAAGTTATTGGAATCAGTAAATTCAGAATGAGTAAAAATAAAAACAATTAAGGGAATTATTCATCAAACGTTTTGTAAGTATCCTACAAAGGGCGGCAAGTTTAAAACTTGCCGCCTTTTTTTTGTAAATGGTAAAAATATTTATATAATTATTTTCACCATTTTTATCTTATTTTTTACAAAACCATTTAAAAAACAATGACTTTTTTTTTTTTTCCCGTCTCTTATACAGCCTATTGGGTAGTCCCAAAATGCCTTCTACAAAATCGCTAAATCTATATTGTCTATCATATCAAAACCATTTATTAAATCTTTTAGCATGAATATCAAATCATTATCCCTTATTGTGGGCGCATTATGTGCATTGCAAACAACAGGGTATGCGCAGTTGGAAAGCAAAGGCGCAAGTACCAAATCCGTTCACAAAGCTGCTCCAAAATTAACACCCACTTATAAGCCTGTTGCCAAAACCACCAAAAAAATGGCACCTTCTGGTGCGATGATAGCGTTTGCACAGGATAAAATCGATTTGGGTAATATCAAGGAAGATGCCGTCATCCCGAATCAATTTGAATTTACCAATACGGGTGTAAAACCATTAGTGATTACGTCTGTGAAAGGAACGTGTGGTTGCACCGCGCCTGAATATCCTAAAACGCCTATTTTGCCAGGCGAAAAAGGGGTGATTACGATTACTTACACAGCTAAAAATAAAGTAGGTCCGCAAAAACCTGAAATTACGGTTTCTACGAATGGTTCTCCAAGTACCGTAAAAATTAAATTAGAGGCTTGGGTTGACCAAATTCCGGGCGGCGTTCAATAAGTGGTTAATGTTAAATAATCGACAACAACGTTTGGAGGGTTTGAAACCCTCCAAACGTTATAATACCTTGAAAATCAACATTTTAGTCAGAATTCTTTTTTGTCGATTCTTTAACTTCAACTACTTAGTTCTAATGTAGTAACTGGAAAAGTGCGATACTATTGGAACACGGATGACGCAGATGTGGCGGATTTACGCGAATTTTTTTCGATTGAATTGAAATTTCAGGTTAAAATCGCATTCAAATCAAAATAAATTTTTTTACAAAAATAAAAAAATCCGTGAAAATCAGTCCTATCCGCGTCATCCGCGTTCCAATTGTATCCTACCTTTCCAAAGCGGAAATTACTGTTTGAAACCCTCCATACTCTCTATTTCGTTGTAAATCAACATTTTAGCCTTTATTATTTGTCTAATACACTGCCTCAAAATCGTCTTCATTTTCGGTGCGTTTAAGGATAACACGCTCCTCCTGCAATTGTCGATTTAAAGCAATACTCGCATTGAGTTCAAAACCAAAAACTAAAATCATCGCATTGAGCTGCATCCACAACATTAAAACGATAATCGTCCCAATCGAACCATATAATTTATTGTAATTGCCAAAATTATCGACATAAGTAGAAAAAATGATGGATGATAACATCGAAAGTAAGGTTGCTAAAACGGCTCCCGGTGAGAAAAAAGGCAATTTCCGACGCATCATAATCCCAAATCGATAGATAAAAGCGGAACCCATATATAACAATAAAATTACAACTACCCACCTCAACGTCAATAAAGAATTGGCTAATGCTTTTTTGGTCATCGTCAATTTCGTCCATTTTGCCCACAAATTCACGCCTTCATGGATGAGTTGATTGCCTAAAATGATTAAAATCATCGATGTTACCATTAAACCGCCCAAAGCAAAAGTCAAAACAATGGCGCGAATTCGCTTGTCCAAAGGGCTGCGCCTGCCAAAAATAGGATAAGATTTTTCAAAACCGCCCATCAAAGCTAAAACACCATTCGACGAAAAGTAGATTGCTAATCCAAAACCAATGCTCATAATATCACTGCGTTTTTCATGCAAAAAATCTTTAATCGTTTGAGTGACCATGCGCCCTGCATTATTGGGCATCAACTCGTCAATGGCAATCGTAATTTCTTTAATCACTTTCGTTTTTTCAAATGGTAAATACGGAATCAGCGAAATTAACAGGATTAAAGAGGGAAATAACGAGAGAAAAAAACTAAATGCAATGGCATTCGCCCGCATCGTGATGGGATGTCGCCCCAATTCCTGCCGCATAAAATTGAATACGTAAAATATAGGCACGCCTTGAAATCCGGGCATGGTATGGGTTTTAGCAAAACGCACTAATTTTCTTAACCATGTAATGCTTTTTATTTTGGCTGTTATTTTTTGAATCATAATTGGATGTTGGATTTTTTCAAACGCAACCAAATTGTCGGTTATTGGATGGAAAGCATTTAAAAAATGGAGCTTGGATACCTAAAAAGACTCCTTTTTGACTCAAAAGTAACTTATATTTTTTTAATTTATTGTTTTTGAAACACATAGTTCACATAGAAGGACATAGGACACATAGGCTTTTGTGTTGAAATGCACCACAGCCTATGTGTCGCTTTTGAGTTGAAATGTACCACACCTTATGCGTTGAAATGCACCACAACCTATGTGTGGAAATGCACCACAACCTATGTGTCCTATGTCCTTAGGCTTTTGAGTTGAAATGCACCACAGCCTATGTGTCGCTTTTGAGTTGAAATGCACAACAGCCTATGTGTCCTATGTCCTTCTATGTGAACTATGTGTTTCACTCATCTTCTTTTATAGCAGACGGATTGTAATTTTTATTCAACCGCATTTTCAATCGCTCACTCATCAGCAACATCGCAGGTACTAAAATAAGGGTCAAAAACGTTGCAAAGGACAATCCATAAATCATCGTCCAAGATAAAGGTCCCCAAAAGGCAACACTATCGCCGCCAAAAAACAAATGCGGGTCTAAATCTCTGAACAAAGTAACAAAATCCATATTCAAACCAACCGCTAAGGGGACTAATCCCAAAATCGTTGCGGAAGCCGTCAATAAAACGGGGGTCATCCGCGTTCTTCCTGCTTCGATGATGGCTTCTTTCAATTCCATCCCCTGCCCTAACAACATATCTGTAAATTCAACCAATAAAATTCCGTTCCGAACCACAATGCCCGCTAACGCAATGATACCAATCCCTGTCATAATGATGGAAATGTCCATGCGGAAAAACACAAATCCAAGCAAAACCCCAATGATACTGAATAAGATTTCACTTAAAATAATCACCATTTTGCTGATAGAATTGAATTGTATCACCAAAATAAGCATAATTAAACCAATCGATGCCAATAATGCACCGCCTAAAAAGCCCATAGACTCTTTTTGGTCATCCTGTTCCCCGCCAAAACGGACATCAACCCCTTCTGGTTTGTTATACGATTTAATCGCTTCTTGCACGTCTCCAACCACTTTATTCGGATTGAAACCCGTCACCACATTGGACGAAAGCGTCACAATCCGTTTTTGATTTTTACGCTTAATACCGCCATAAGTGTTGCCATAATGCACACTCGCAATCGCGCTCATAGGCACATTGCGCAAAACACCGCCCATATTCATATCACGGAAAATGATTTTTTGATTCATCAATTCGTCGATATTCCCGCGCTGTTCCGCTTTGAAACGCAACATAATTGGATATTCATCATTGGCATCTTTAAATTTGGAAATTTCTTTCCCAAAAACAGCACTTCTCAATCCAGAACCAATTTGTGCCGTCGAAATACCTTCCCGATTGGCGCGTTCTCGGTCAATATCAACGATTAATTCAGGTTTATTTAAAACCAAATCGGATTTTAATTCCTCTACGCCCGGAATTTGAAGTGCGTCCAAATGGCGTTTCAAACCAGTAACCGTTTTCGATAATTTGCCAAAATCGTCTCCTGTTATCTCTACACTAATCGCTTTTCCGGTCGGTGGTCCGCCTTGCTCTTGTTCAACCGTAATTTCTGCTCCCGGAATACCTTTCAAAGCATCTCGAAATTGATTCAGATACGGTTTGGTCGATTTACCATGCCGTTCCTCAAAAGCGACAAACGCAACCGTCACTTTTGCCTTGTGCGGACTCGCGCTTACGTCCATCGAACGCGGGTCATTCGCACCAACTGCTACATTCGTAATGACGGATTCCACTAATGGGTTTTTCTCGCCAATAACTTTAAAAATACGATTTTCAACTTGTTTTGCGACGGAATCGGTATAAACTTGGTTCGTTCCGACAGGCAAACTGATATAAGCATACGCAAAATTGGGGTCAGCCGATGGAAAAAACACGACATTCGGTGGGTATTTGCCCACCAAAAAGAAACTGAAAAAGAGTAAAAATATCGTCGCAAGCAACAAACCCGCAGGTCGATACCCTTTCAAACAAAAAGTCATTACTTTTGCATAACCGTTTTGCACCGCAGGCCATACTTTTTCTTGAAAAGTTAGAATCATGCCTGTCAAAACAAATTTATTTAAAAGATATAACAAATAAATAAAAACGGTGAAATTGCCCAATCCTCTATTGCCACCCAAATAACTCATAATCGCAATAACGGCGAAAATAATGCTCGTAACCAACAATCCGCGTGTGAATTTCGATTTTTTCACCCCATGTTCATGCGGTTTCATAAAGGAAACAGCGAAAACAGGATTGATAATATACGCCACGACCAACGATGCGAACAAGGTAATAATCATCGTTATCGGCAGGTAAAACATGAATTTCCCAACAATACCTTGCCAGAAAGCTAATGGGAAAAACGGGGCTAAAGTCGTCAAAGTACCACTTAAAACGGGCAAAAAGACTTCTCCTGCGGCTAATTTCGCTGCTTTTTTGATGGGAACTTTGCCATTTTCAAAGATACGGTGGGTATTTTCGATGACCACAATCGCATCATCCACCACAATCCCAAGTGCCAGCAAAAACGAGAACATGACGATAAAATTCAATGAAAAATTGGCTCGACCAAAAATATAAACGAAAATCGCAGGTTCAATCAATAACGCAACACACATCGAAATCGGAACCGACAACGCAACGAAAATCGCATTGGTCACGCCCATAAAAAACATTAAAATCAACGTCACCAAGATAAATCCGATGATAATCGTATTCGTCAAATCGTGTAAAGTCAGTTTCGTCCGCGCACTTTGGTCTCCTGTAATCGTGATTTTCAACCCTTTTGGAAAGGTCGTTTGCTTCATTTCGTCGCAAGCGGCGCGAATATCATCACTTGCTTTGATAAGGTTTTCGCCACTGCGTTTGATAACGTTTAGAGTAATCACATTTTTTTTATCCAAATGTGCAAAACTTTCGCGTTCTTTATGCGTGTCCACCACATCTGCAATGTCCCGAACATGCACTAACGCGCCCGTTCCACCCCGAATCACAATATCGCCAATAATGCGCGAATCTTTGTAAGTCCCTTTGACCGAAATTTGCCGTTTGACATCGCCCATATCAATCGAACCGCCCGAAATGGTCATATTTTCATAGCTGATAGCACTTTCGATGTCGCGCATCGTAATGTTATTCGCCTCCATCTTATACATATCCACATTAATTTGAATCTCACGCTCCAACGCCCCAATCATATCCACGCGCGTAATCTCCTTCATGCCTTCAATGCGGTCTTTCAACGCATCTGCATAGCGTTTCAACTTATCCAAATCGAAATCGCCCGATAAATTGACATTCATAATCGGCGTTTGTGAAATGTCAATTTCAATCACAGAGGGTTCTTTTGGCAAATCCGTTGGCAATTCGGAACGGGCTTTATCCACCGCGTCCTTTACCTTTTGTTTTGCTAAGGCAACATCCACATTCGTATTAAATTCAACCATGACGGATGAAAAGTCCTGAATCGAATTAGATGTGATTTTTTTAACACCCGTAATGGATTTACATTGTTTTTCAATATGTTTTGAAACCAAACTCTCCATATTTTCGGGCGAAGTCCCCGGATAAATGGTATTAACCATCATTTGAGGGAAAATCACTTCGGGAAATTGCTCTTTCGGCATGCCGAAATACGCCATTCCGCCCGCAAGCGTGATGAAAATCGTCAATAAATAAATACTGGTTCGATTATCTATAGACCAACTGGCAGGTTTAAATTCTTTTATTTTATCAAGCATAAACTTGGTTTTTTATATTTTAAACAATTGTGGAGCGAATTGGAACGCGGATGACGCAGATTGAGCGAATTTTCACGGATTTTTTTATTTTGTACTCATTTTCAAGAAAATTAAAATTAAAAATCCGTGAAAATTCGCCCAATCCGTGTCATCCGTGTTCCAATTTACAAAGCAATCAAATCGCCGTCATTCAAATTGAGCGAATTTTTACGGATTTTTTTATTTTCATTTTCAAGAAAATTAAAATTAAAAATCCGTGAAAATTCGCCCAATCCGTGTCATCCGTGTTCCAATTTACAAAGCAATCAAATCGCCATCATTCAAATCTTGATAGCCTGTTACAATCAATTGCGTTCCTGTTTTAAGTCCGCTTAAAACCTCCGCTTGGTCTTTGTACAAATGACCGACTTTGACCATCGTGCGTTTTGCATACCATTTTTCGCCCGTTTTTTCAGCCACCAAAACGAAATCACCAGCATCCGATTTTTGCAATAAATTGATGGGAACAATAAACGCATTAGAATTACTATAATCTGTAACTTTAATGATACTCAACATATTCGGCAATAAACCCGCCATTGAACTCACCGGTACTTCCACTTTAAAAGTCCGATTCATTGGATTCACCGCATTCCCAACATACTTGATACTGCCCGAAAGGTCTTTATTCAAATCTGGAAAATGAACGGTTACGCTATTGCCTGCACGCACTTTGCCCGCGTAACTTTCTGGCACATCCGCCTTGACTTTCAACCGAGAAAGATTGACAATTTTCGCCAAAGGCAGCCCTGGCGCAGCCGTTTGACCAATTTTCATCACCACTTCATCCACCACACCCGAAATCGCCGCTTTGATTTTATACATTTCCCGCGTTTCTTGAAGCGTACTCATGGTTTTTTCGAGGGCTTCTTTATTATTTTTAGCCGTCAAATATTGGATTTCAGCCCCAATATTTTGTTTCCAGAGCGATTCTTGTTTTTGAAAAACATCATTTGCCAATTCCCACCGTTTTTGGATTTCGGCAAGATTATTTTGCAAAATCGCATCATCAATTTCTGCCACAACATCGCCCGCACTCACTTTATCGCCTACTTTGATATGCACCCGCGTCAAAGAACCGGGTACTTTCGCATTGACAAACACCTCATCATCCGCAATAATAGCTCCCGGCAATTCAATAAAATGGTTAAATGTCTGCGTTTTTGCTTCGGCAAAAGTCACTGTACGCGCTTTTTCGACGATTTTTGTCGTATCGGTTGCAGCAACCTCTTTTTCCAAAACCGCGATTTCGCCCGCAATTTTAGTTTGTTGCTTGCGCAATTCAGCAAGTTGTTCTTTTTTACCTAATTTTTTTTCACCACCACCACACGCAGTCATTAAAAGCGTTAGGGTCAAAAGAATGGTTATATTTTTCATTATTAAAATAAGTATAATTTTTAAAAAATTGATTTACAATTAAATACAAAATTTTATTTGCCTAAGGCTTTTTGCAACGATTTTTGGGCAACCAATAAATCATATTGCGCTTGTCGCAAATTCTGTTGCGATTGATACAACTGTTGTTCCGCAACCACGATTTCAAGGCTGCTGCCCAACCCTTCTTTATATTTGGTTTGCGTCGTTTTATAGATGCGTTCTGCCAAAGCAATATTTTTTTGTTGGCTTGCAACCCGTTTTTGAGCCGTTTGGATTTGAATCCGTGCATTCAAATTTTGCAATTGAATCGCTCTTTCCAAATCCTCTTTTTGCAATTTCAACTGTTCCAAAGCCAATTGAGCGCGTTGAATCTTATATCGTTTTTCCCGATTATCCCAAATATTATAAGTTGCTTTAATACCTATTACCGATGAAGGCAAGAAGTTAGCACCATCTTTTTTGAAAAAATTATTCCCAGTCAAATTTTCTTGCAAACTCGCATAAGCTGCTACCGTCGGCAAATACGCAGCTTGATTGACTTCCACATTCAACTCATTCATCGCGTAAGCCATGCCCAACAATTTATAATTGGAATGATTATTATAATCAACCTGCTCATTCAAATCAACTTCTGATTTCAACAACGTATTGACATCATCCGCCACTTCCAATGGTTTATCCAAAGGATATTGAATCACCATTTTTAAACCATTGACAATCAATTGTTTCTGTCTATCAAGGTTCTCTCTTTCGACCCGCAAATTCGCCAAAGACAATTCCAATCTATCGACATCCAATTGTTCTGAAAACCCAGCTTTTTGAATCGCGGAACTCTCTTTCAACAATTTTTCGAGGTTTGTAATATTATTGTCTAAGGTTTTCATGCCTTCCGTCACGAGCAGCGCGGGCATATAAACGTCCAAAACTTGATTCCGCACTTCCGTTTGCTTGACCGCAACCTGCGCTTCTACAAATTTTCGGTAGGTTTTCGCCGCCTTCACTGCGACGTTATAACTGCCGCTATACACCAATTGACTCGCCGTAACGCCCATCGTCAAACTATTCCGTTGGACAAAACTGCCTTCAAAAAAGCCGCCCGAACCCGCAGGAAAGGCAATCGCATTGCCCGTTCTATCTTTGACCCCCTCTCGCACCAACACGCCATAGACCGCAGGCGAAATAAAATCGGGAATCAACGTTTTGGGCGTAATGGCGAAAAATTGATACCCAACTTCCGCATTGACCTGTGGCAAACCACCCGCAAGTCGCTCTTTCACCTGCAAATCGGCATCTGTAATGCCCGATTGCGCGATTTTGATGCTATTCGTATGAGCCAATGCGTACTGAACCGCAGCATCCAAAGTCATCCGTTCTTGCGCCTTGACCTTCCCTGTCAAGACCATACAAACCGATGCTACTATGAAATTTTTCAATAAAAAAACGCGTCGCATATACATCTTATTGGTTAATATTTTATTGATAATCAATTATTTATAAATTTTTACCGCCCTTTTCCAATCGTTCCAGACCTTTGGGCGCAAGGATGCCGTGTAAGTGATACGTGATAAATTGTTTATACAAAGCCGTTTTGGAATATCGCTTCGGTGGAAATAAATGGTCATCTAAAATGCAAAGGCTTTTAGCCACATACAATTTTGCAATAATATCCACATCAATATCCGCCCGATAAAATCCTTCTCGAATCCCGCGCTCCATATTGCTTTTGATAATCCCATAAATATGTTCATTAGAAGTTTTCTCCAAAATCAACCACGTTTCTCGGTGGTATTTTTGCAAATCATACACAAAAGTCGAGGTCAATTGCGCCAATTCGAGGGCGACATGTTGAGCTATGCTCAAAATTTCATCAATCGCATCGGTCGCGGAACTCAAAATCGTTGCCATTAAAACTTGTTCTGCCTCAAAATGTTCGACAACCATTTGCTCAATAATATTGTTCTTGGTATCGAAATGTTGATAGAGCGTTTTTTTGGAGATGCCGAGTTCACGGGCAATGTCATCCATCGTCACACTCTTGATGCCGTAGCGCAGAAACAAGGGTTCACAACGTTTTAAAATATTTTTTTTACTAATTTCCATAATTTGGGTGTGAAAAATATACGCCTGTAACAACGGAAACTATTAAAGGTTTAAAAGTTTCCAAAGTTTTTTAAAAGTTTTTTATGAAACTAAAACCAGCTCAATTCGTCGGTCTGCCCTTTGCCATAGCGACATTCATTGGTTTCTACTTGGCTTATATGAAAAGTAGCGAGTACGCGTTGTATGCGGCAATCCCGTTGATTTGCTTATCTGTTATTTTTGTAATGAGTCCGCAGATTAATTGGTGGTGGTACAGGCGCAACCCGCCTGATACACCTGCGGCAATTACGCATTTTTTGGAAAATGTGCCTTATTATCGCCTCCTTTCGCCGAGTTTGAAGCCAAAATTTCGGCAACGAGTGGCTTTATATATGGAAGGGAATCAATTTATGCGTCCTGCGCCGCCGCAAGAAGACAATCGGACGCGGAATGATGTGCCAGAAGATTTAAAAGCGGCTGCTGCCGCATCCGTTGTTCAATTGACCTTTGGTTTAGAAGATTTTTTATTGGATAAATTTGAAAATATTATTATTTATCCACAAGCGTTTCCATCGCCACAATTTCCGGATAGATTGCATTTATCAGAAGTGTATGAAGCGGATGGCGTATTGATTTTTTCGGCAGATGCACTGGTTCAAGGACTTACAAATCAAAATCTTTTTAATATTGGTTTATATGAATACGCCAATGCATACGCGCTTCAATATTTAAAAACAAAACCAATCGAATGGGAAGCAGGGATTTGGGATAAATTGGCATTAATCGGCGGGATGCATGAAGCCGATTTTCAACGCTTTTTCAACTTACCAACGATTCATCTTTTTGGAATTGCCGTGCATCACTTTTTCAAATTACCTGCGGCTTTTCAAAAAGTATCGCCTGAATTGTATCAATTGTTTGAAAAAATGTTCAAACAAAATCCGTTGAATGCCAGTACACCGATAGATTTGTGAAAGATTAAACTTGCGGCAAGTTTGAAACGCTGTCCATCACCCATAAGTGTTCTTAGGTGAAAAGGGCAGAATTTTATTCGTATAAACGTCGGCAAGGTTTGAAACCCTATCCATTACCCACAGAATGATTATTGGCATTCAAAGGGTTTTGCAAAATAAAAAAGGTGCGTAGCACCACAACATTTGTAGAAAAACGATGGACAATCCGATTGGAAGGTGCGACGCACCGTAACATTGGTAGAAACGGTTTGGATGTTACGGTGCGACGCACCTCAAACGCGGTTTTTAATTCCGATTTGCTACCAATATTGCGGTGCGATGCACCTTTTTTTATTCTGTGGGTACTCGTCTGCCAATGCGTGTCATCCGCGTTCCAATTAGGCTCCATTTTCTACAAAAAAACCAGAACTTGCTCCGACCCAATCTTTATCTTTATTGTAACGCACGCCTATCATTTCGCCTTTACTCAATCGAATTAAATTATTAACTAATATGGGTTTGGCATCTTCTTTTTTCCAAACAAACATCATCCGAATTTCCAATTTAACGGGTTCATTCGGCGCAGCCAAAGCAGGTTTGTATTGAACCTTTTTTTGCAAAATATAATTTTCTTTATCCATGATTTTATCCAAATCGGATTTGGTGATATTCAATTGAACGCCATATCCCGAAAAGGAAAACAAAGGTTTTAAAACATATTGATTTAAATTATTGGGATATTGCCCTTTGTAATCACTCAAAAAACGCGTTTCGGGCATCAATTCACTTTTCAAAAACGGCATCGCATATTTGCTGATGCGGAAAAACCAATTCGGATGCCCTATCCACTCCACATCCACTTCCTCCGTCAGATTAAAATTCAATTTTAAATCTTTACGCCGTTCCAATTCATCAAAAATAACGCGATTATATATTTTTAAAATTTGAATTAAATTGCCTTTTTCATCTTTATAATATAATTTTTTTTGCTTTTTTAAAACCTTTGTAATACATAAAATCTTGATACCCAATGCTTTTTCAGTGGCTAAGAAATCAATCAAGGTTGCTTGTTTCAGTGGTTCTATTTCCAATAAAACAACCTGTTTAGGCGGCGTAGCACCCACAATGACTTCTCGCATCAATTTAACATAACTTGTTTCATCCAAACCATTCAATAACGGTGTACTATTCGTAGGAAAATCAAAATGACGGCGATACATCTTAGACAAGATAGGTTGAAAAAAATACAAAGATGGAAAACCTTGTAATTCAATAAGTTGTGGAATTAATTCCCCATTTTCATTTTCACAAATACCGAAATCAACCACCAAAAAAGTCGTATGCGCATCTTCATTTGGGACGCGACATGCTTCTTGAATGGAACCTTCTGTTTTTTGTTTAAAATCACGCTGTATCAACATTTCAACGACATCATCACAACCCTGTATTAACTTTTTTTTCAAATCTGTCGGAATGAAAACAGGAGTCTCACTAATTCTGAAAATAGGTTGATGTTGATGTGCTGCATAAACACTTTTTAAAAAAGCATTATATTTTTCGAGCGTAAAAGCAGCATTATACGCTTGACGCAAATTTTTAATCATAAGTTTCTATACTAATATTACACCTTGCTCACTTTATGTTGTGCGATGACATTTTCAAAAAAAGTAGGCAAAATGGTTTGAAACGTTTTTTCAATTTTGGTTTCATCCGTCAAATCTCGAATCATTTGTTCATACTTTTCCTTGCCATGATGTAAGATAATGGCTTGTTTTTTATCGTCCATTTTAAAATAAGCCAACATACCACTCGCATCTGCTTCGGGATGGAATTGCGTTCCCGTAAAAGCATCCGAAAATCGAACTGCCATGATTGCACGGGGCAATCGTTTCGTATTTGGCTTTTCTAATGCCAAAATTTTAAAATGTTTGGCTTCCACTTCCTCCATATCAGGCTCTATAACCTGCCATTCGCGGAAATCAGCTATCCAAAAAGGTTTTTGGAGTCCTTCAAACAACGGTTCTGTCAAGCCATCCGATGTTTGATATACAGGAAAAGTACCAAATGATTTAAACGCCCGTTTCGTAATCTTGCCTACTTTAAAATGCCGACACGCTAATTGAAAAGAATGGCAAATAAAAAAAACATATTTTTTATGATTGGGATATTTAAGATTGTGTTTCCACAATTTATCCAATAAATTAAAATATTTAGTTTCCCAACTCGCGTCCCCATCAAAAGGGCTTCCCGGTCCGCCCGAAGATATGTAAATATCGAAACTCGTGTCAGGCAGTTCATGGTTTTGCCGCACTTCAAATGTTTGATATGCCAAATCATATTCGGTCAACATTTTTTTCAAATAGCCGATACTTTTGTTTGGCTCCTTGTTGTTCAAATCTAAAAGTGCTGCTTTCATTTCTTTGAGTTGTTTGGTTACACAAATTGCATCCCTAAAAACCTAAATCATTGATTTTGAACCTTTACGGACGCAATTTTATGTATTTTATTTCAAAAATCAACTATTTTGATTTGCCGCCAATCAACTGCGATTGCAATTGTTTAAGCGCGTTCCAATCGCCTTGATTCGCCAAATTCGCTTGCAAAGTCCAAGAAGTTGGGTCGTGCATGGCAAAACGGTTGCCTGCTGCATCCAAAATCTCTTGCAAACGATGTTGTGGCGTATTGGACAATTGACTAAAATTTATAATACCTGCGGTATTTAACAATTCTTCAATTTTAGGTCCGATGCCTTCAATTTTTTTCAAATCATCTTTAAGCGTTACTGTTCCCTTCGCTTGAACGACTATATTTACAACCGATTCTTTCGGTTCTACCGTTTTTATAACTGCATTAGTGATTCCTTCTTTGGGTTGAACCAATGCTTTTTCAACCGTTTTTGATTCGACAGTTGTTGTCGTAATCGTATTAACAGTTTGCGTTACACCACTATTGCCATTCGTTGTAGGCATCGCACGCGATATATGTGGAGTCAATGACGGCATTATTGGCTTTGGAACATCCGCAATTTCACGAACTTCCCGAGACACATTGCTCCAAACAGGCGTTGGAATATTCGGCGCGTAACCTGCAATCCCATTTTTAACAAACGTTCCCCAAGTCAAATTGTTTTGACCTTCGCGGTGTATTTTTGCTCTTTCAATTGCCATGATTGCCGCATTTTCAACCACCCATTCAAAATTATCCGCACCAACCGATGCAAGATCCGCATCAGGCGCGGGATTGCAAAAATCAATTGCGTAAGGAATGCCGTTTTGAACGCCAAACTCTACCGTATTGAAATCATAACCCAAAGCGCGGTTTAATTTCAAGGTATAATCTTCTACTTTTGCTAATAATTCCTTAGAAACAGGCGCACCATCGCGCACATACCGCGCTTCGTGTGGATTGCGCGGTTCATATTGCATAATATGAACCCGATTCCCACCCAAACAATAGCATCTGAAATATTCATCAAACTGCACTTCCGACTGCAACATCATCACTAATTGACCTGTTTCAGCATATTTTTCAAAAAATTCTTCCTTAGAATGGAGTTTATAGACGTTTTTCCAACCACCACCAGAATGCGGTTTCATATATGCAGGAAAACCAATGTATTCAAAAATAGCATCCCAACTTAATGGATGTTTCAAATTGCGAAAAGACATTTCGCTCGTATCATCTGGACGGTTTTTAGAAGGCAAAACGACGGTATTGGGTACTGGAACACCAATTTTTAACGCCAACGCATTATTAAAAAACTTCTCATCAGCAGACCACCAAAATGGATTATTGATGACAGCAGTGCCACAAATAGCTGCATTTTTCAAATAAGCGCGATAAAAAGGGACATCTTGAGAAATTCTATCAATGATAACCGCATATTCAGTGGGATCACCTTGCGCCACTTTGTCAACCGTCACGACTTCTGCAACGATATTCGGTATTTTTTTAGCATTGATGCGCTCAATAAGCGCGTAAGGAAAAGAACTTTCTTTCCCAAACAAGATTCCTATTTTTTTCATAAGAGAGGATGTTTTAGATGAAACAATATTTTAATTGGTTTTTAATTGGTTGTCGATACGTAAATTATTATAAATAATTGATTATCAAATCTTTGGAGGGTTTTAAACCCTCCAAAGATTGTAATAATTGTAATAATTGTTATAATTCATTTTATTTAATCCTTTATTTTGGAATGCACCATTTGCATGATTTCCACTTCAGCTTTGTCCGCAGATTGAGTCAAAAATGCGACTCGCTCTGAAATGCTTTTCACATACGCAACATCGTCAAAACCCGATAAATTGATTTTAACATTCAGAATCGCTCCATGTACTGCTACTTGTGCGCACAACGCCCCCACTCCCGCGTCCGAAATTCTGGTCTGATTCCAACAAATATTCAATCACTCGTTTTGAAGGTTCAAAAGGGCTTAACTCATTCAATCCCAATGTTTTAACTGCCATTTTTATCAATTCGGATTCTGAAACACCGATAGACCGTTGTTGTTGTTTCAAAAAATATTGACCTGCTTCTATTAAAACATTTTTAGGCGTTAAGCCAATCAATTCAGAGCCTGTTACCCGCAATCCGCGTTTGGCAGCACTTTTACATGCTTCCTCAAACGCAATATGCAAAGGGGTGACTTGAATATTGGTCAAATTCATCGAAACTTGGGCAATCCCATATTCCTCAATGTACCAGCCAATGCCTTTCACTGCTTTACACGCGCCTGCCTGTCGAATCGGTTCACCATGAGCATCTTTCATGGGTTTGCCAGCAGCATTTGTCACTACCCTACCCTGTTCGCGCACGTCAAAAGCAACGGCATTGGCACGCCGAACACTGGTTGTATTCAAATTAATATTATACGCAATCAAAAAATCTCGTGCGCCGATAACGGTTGCACCTGATTTGGCATTGAAAATCGGGTTGCCAAAATCGGGTTGCCAATCGGGATGCTGCATTTTCTGCTCCAAACCTTCATATTCGCCTGACCGAATGGTCGCCAAATTTTTTCGTTCAGGTCGAGTAGCAGCCGCTTCATAGAGAAAAACAGGAATTTGAAGCTCCTCCCCTACCCTTTTGCCCAATTGAGCCGCATAAACAACCGTTTCTGCCAATGAAATCCCTGCAATCGGCACAAACGGACACACATCGGTAGCACCCATACGCGGATGTTCGCCTGTATGTTTGGACATATCAATCAACTCGCTTGCCTTTTGAATGGCGCGAAAAGCCGCTTCCACAACAGAAGCAGGTGCACCTACAAAAGTAACAACCGTACGATTTGTTGCCTTTCCGGGGTCAACATTGAGGAGGCGGACACCGTCCACACTTTCAATGGCATCTGTAATTTGCTTAATAATGGTCAAGTCACGTCCTTCACTGAAATTAGGGACGCATTCAATTAATGGTTTTGTCATCTCGTACCAGTCGAAGATAAATTAGTTTCTCTTATTATGCTGAGTCCATCCGAAATAACCTTTTATTATTTCAGACTTCGAGGTATTTCTAAGCATTTAATTTTAAAAAATATCGTTATTTGAAATTATATTTTTTAAAAATGAATATTTTAAAACGTAAATTCTGATATTGGTTGGATTTTATGGCACAAAGGTATCTTTTTTAAAATATTCTATTGTCATTTTTTTGTCATTTTTTTATTTTTTTCTAAAACAAGTTCCATTAATGGGTGTGTACTGAGCGTTTAAAAAACCTACACGCGGTTATCTCACAAAACGATTTTTAAACCAATAAAAGTGGCTGTAAAACATAAGATTAAACTCAATAATAAATTCATATACGCAATCGCACTGTTTTGGGTTTGAAATAAGCGCAACGTTTCGATGGAAAACGTGGAAAACGTAGAAAATCCACCACAGAATCCTGTTGCAAAAAGGAGTTTGTAGGAAATAGGCAATTGATTTTTCAAACTCAAACCTGTTAAAATACCAATCATCAAACAGGCTAATCCATTGGAAATCAAGGTAGCTAAGGGAAATGTAAAGGCATATTTGGCACACCATTCTGACATTTGAAAACGGACTAAACTGCCTAAGCCGCCGCCTATAAAGACAAATAGATAACGCATTTTTATAATTTGTTTTAAAAATAGCAAGTCCGCAAAATTAGTTAATGTCAAAGTATTTTTTTAAAAAAATTGTAAATCGCATCGGAGTCGGGAAATTTATTTCCTGCTAAATGATTAAAAAACAAGCATTTAGCGGAAAATAAATTTCCCGACTCCTATAAAATTCGGTACGCAATTTGCATCTTTTCGAGATGCTTAAACCGTGCCTGCCCCCATACTGGCACCTTTTTTTGGAAAACTGCACCACTTAATGCGTATGAAAACTTTTCGTTATACCCTTTTGAATAGATTGGGCTACATCGGTCTTTGGGCGATACTTGCGTTAACCGTCGCGCCTGTTTCGGCTCAAACCCCTGCCAAATTCGGCTACCCGACCGTACAGGAATCTCAAATCATCGGCAGTAAATGGCGTTATGCCTACACGCTGCATTTAGAATCGAACACAACGATTCATCAAGCCGAAAAAGATTATGAATTTTTCTTGTTTTTGAAATATGATTTTGAATTTGAACAGTTTTTAAATGGAAAATTTTCCAAAGGCAATTGGAGTTTGAGTAATGGTACGTTATTTTACCCGTTTAAAAATATTCAAAAGTTTACGATTGCAACGATTAGCCAACGTTCTTTGGTGTTGGAATTTCAACAACCGAATAGTCCCGGCACGTATCAATATCATTTTACGGCGGTTTCGAGCAAAGAATCTCCGTTTGCGCGTCCTGCGAATGAATTGGAAGAAGTGCTTGTAGAAGCCAATCCTGTCAAAGCGCAAAAACGTCCTTGGTGGGCGATTTTGCAACAATCCGATAAAAAGGAGGATGCCAAACCCAAAAAAGTACCCACTTATATCAGTGTTGAATTGATAGGTGGTGGCTATTATGGCGGTATTGACCCCGTTATTAAAGACTTTACTCAAATCAAAACCGATGGACGGTTGATTCATGAGTTTCAAACCGTGAATCAACCGCTTCGAGTGGTCAAAAAAACGATTTCGAGAACGGAATTAGAACAATTTGCCGAATATGTGTTTTCCAATAAGTTTTTTGAAATGCAGCGCATGTATGATTGCAATACCGCCGTTTGCGAAAAGCGAAAAATGAATAAACCGACTCCAATTCCATTGCGTTTGATGGTCGCGTATGGGGATAAACGGAAAATTATTACCATTAGCATTTGGGGGCAAGACAATCATCATGTGAAATATGTGGATTATCCACCTGTGATTGACAACATTGTGGATGCCATTCAACGCATCACGCACCGCATCGAAGATAAAGATAAACCGTTGTCTCTCAATAAGTAACGTTAGTATCAACATCGTCGAGGTTTTAAAATCCTATCCATTATTCACAAAATGATAGTGTTGCGCAACCTCGACGACCTTTTACCCATGGGGCAAAAACTAAAATTTGCGAAAAAATTTGGAGTTTCCAACTATTCTACTCATATTTGTACTTGCATTGCAATAGTTACTTTTTTTTGTAATCCAATCCATCCTTTCAATAAAAAGCATTTTTATGAGTGAAATGGTTCAAATGTCATTGCCGTTCAATCCTGCTCAATTGGAAATCATCCAATTATTTGCAACAGGTATCAGCGAAGAAGAACTTATCCGTTTGCGCCAGATTTTGATTGATTTCAAATTCAATCGAGTAACCGCGCTCGCCGATAAAATTTTAGATGCCAAAGGTTGGTCAACTGCAACATTGGCGCAAGAAGCTAAAAAAATAAAACGAACACCCTATCGAGCAAAACTAAAACCCAAAGCGCAAATCTATGAGAATCGTGCTTGACACCAATGTCTTACTTCAAATCATTTCTGCCTGTTCTCCTCATCATTGTAATGTTTCAAAAAAGATTCCTATCGAAAGATAAACCATTGTCTATCAATAAATAAAGTATAATAAACTTGCCGCAAGTTTAAAACTTGCGGCAAGTTATAGGCTCGAATCTATCCATTCCAAATTCAAAAATTTACTGTTCCGGTTGTAAATTGGTTTGCGTTTTGAAATCCTCTAAAGTGCCTTTAAATTCCAATAAAGTCAACCTTAAAAGACGCAATTCTTTACTTTTTTGGTCGAGTTCAACGCTTTTTTCAACCAATAATTTGCGCAAGCGTTCTTGTTCTGCCACATTGCCCCGCACCAAATCGTCTTGCCCCGATTGCACTTTATGGAGTGCTGCTGCCTGCACCGCTTGACTGCGCAACAAAGCTTCATGCCTTTGCTTCCACTCATCAACAACGCCTGCTAACGAATCCACGATGCGATGAATCCGCACAAGGCTATCCGCCAATACTAATTTTTCATGGCTGACGTTTTGCAATAAATCCAAATCGCGTTTGAGCGCGTCTTTGGCAACCAACAATTCTTGATACCGCTTCTGAGAAACGCATGATGTGAAACCGATTAAACAACTGGTAAAAACCAATTTTAGTAAATGTTGCATAATAGAGTTGTTTTTAAATGGTTTGTTTTAATCGTTTGTAATTTGTTTATCTTTAAAATATACTTTGCGTCGGGTGGTTTTGGATACTATTGGAACGCGGATGACGCGGATTGGGCGGATTCGCACGGATTTTTTTTGAAATTCAGTGCCAATTTAGGAAAAAATCCGTGAAAATTCGCCCAATCCGCGTTATCCGTGTTCCCATTGGATCGCAAAAACACCCGACGCAAAGTATAGTTAGACAAAAATGCAGTTATTTTTCAAATGGGTGTTACTTTTAATCAAAAAACTTTATATTTTGATGTATTTTTGTCCTTTTCAACTCAATTATTAAAAAATAATGGCAATTAAAACCATGCTATTTCCGAAACGCCTTTTGACAGTCGGCTGTATTTTAATGCTCCTTTTTTTCTGTAAACAAATGTTTGACATCGTATTTCCGTACACTTCAAGGAAAATAGATGTAGATTTTTTGTTATCCAAACAAAAAATTATTCATTTGCAACATTATCGTTGGTCTTTTTACTTGCATATTTTTTCGAGTATGCTAATTTTGGCAGCAGGTTTAACTCAGTTTTCAACTTACATCCTGCAACGAGCAAGTTTTATACATCGTTGGATTGGAAAAATTTATACATTTGGTATTTTAATAATTAGTGCGCCTGCGGCATTGGTGATGGCTTTTTATGCCAATGGCGGTTGGATTGCAAAAACCTCTTTTTTGCTGTTGAGCGTACTTTGGTGGTACACGACTTGGCAAGGTTGGAAAACCATTCGAGAAAAAAACATTCCATTGCATCGCATTTGGATGATAAGGAGTTACGCATTAACTTTTTCTGCTATCACTTTGCGGATGATGCAAGCCAGTTTTGCTGCATTTACAGAAATGGATTTGGATACGACCTATCAAATGGTGTCTTGGGCGAGCTGGATGCTGAATTTAGGAGTGGCTGAATGCATTATTAGAAAAAAAAGCAATTGAACATATCGTTCTTGATACAAATTCAAAAAAAAAGCCCAACCCATAAAGGTTGAGCCTCCCAATACTGCAATATTTAGAATATATTTTACAATAATAATTGATAGATGCTATCTGGAAAAATGCCCAATAAGAGCATTGCTGCCGCACTCACGGCTAATAAACCGACTTGTAATGGATTTGCATTGACGATTGCATGGTCATCTGCATCATTGAAATACATCGCAATGATGATTTTCATATAATAATACAAGCTAATCAATGACATAAATATAGCGAATAATACTAATCCTGTCATCCCTTCATGTACCGCTTCCGCAAAGATATAATATTTTGCCATAAATCCACTCAAAGGCGGAATCCCTGCCATAGATAATAATGCCAAAGTCATCGCCACTGCTAAAACGGGTTGTTTTTTCGCCAAACCATGAAAGGCACCAATATCGGTTCTGCCTTCTTTGGAGTTGTCCACCAAATACAAAACCATAAACGCCGCCATACTGGATAAGGCATAGACCGCCGTATAATATAAAATGGAACTGTCGCCCGAACTATTAGACGATAAGCATGCCATCAACATATAACCTGCATGTGCAATGGACGAATAGGCTAAAATCCGTTTCACATTGTGTTGCAAAACCGCCGAAACGTTGCTTATCAAGAGGGTTAAAACCACCATGACGGTCAAAATATCGCTCCAACTGCCGTATAACATCACAAAATTGGTCAATAAACGGTAAAATGCTGCAAAAGCTGCCATCTTTACCACTGTTGCCATAAATGCCGTAATCACGGTCGGCGAACCTTGATATACGTCTGGAGCCCAAAAATGAAAGGGCGCAACCGATAATTTAAAGCCCATACCAACTATCATCATCATCAATGCTAAGACAATTAAAGAGGTTTGGTCGTAATAAAACCCTTCTTTTACCTTGTCGGCAATCACTTGTGTATCGAAAGAGCCACTGACACCGTATAGTAAGGCTATCCCAAATAACAAAAAGCCAGATGCAAACGAACCCATCAAAAAGTATTTGAAGGCGGCTTCATTGCTATCTGCATTGTATTTGTGGCTGCCCGCCAAGACGTACATGGCTATCGAAAGTATCTCTATCCCTATAAATAACATGACCAAATTAGAATAAGATACCATACATAAACCGCCTACTAAGGCGAAAAAAATGAGGGCATAACGGTCTGTTGCACCTGCTTCGCGTTCTTCAAAATAGTCTTCTGAAAGGACGCACCATAAAAAAGTCGCACTACACATGATAACATTAAAGGCTAATGCGAAATTGTCCATTTTCAACATGCCGTATAACGAAGCCGTGTGATTCCAATCCCGAATCGAAAAAGCAATCGAAGTCGCCAAACCTATCATGGCTATCGGAAATGCCATTTTTTTGAAATTGAACATATCTGCCAAAAGTATCAATATGCCAACGCTCGATAAGGTCAATAATTCATTCATATCTTTATTTTTTAGGACTTGGATTAATTTTTAACGGTTTCAAGCAAGGTTTTAATAGCAGGTTGACTGATTTCCATGAAAGGTTTTGGATATACGCCCATCCCAATAATTAAAATGGAAAGTCCAATTAAAATGATTTTTTCATTTAAATCTAAATCCAAGACATTTTCAGTACGGGGATTCGTATCGCCTAACATCACACTTTGATAACTGCGCAACATATACACGGCTCCCAAAATAACGGTCAAGCCTGCCACTGCCGCAAATCCAATGTTATATTTGAAAATGCCATTCAATAATAGAAATTCGCCCACGAAACCATTGGTCAGCGGCAATGCGACTGAACCTAATAGTATTATCAAAAATAATAATGCCAGTTGGGGCGCAACTTGCCGCAAACCCCCTAATTCGGCGATTTGACGGGTATTGGTGCGGTTGAAAATAATTTCTGCTATGAAAAACAAGCCTACGACATTGATACCATGCGCTATCATCTGCATCATTGCACCCGAAATACCTTCGACATTCCATGATAAAATCCCTGCGGCTATCAATCCAACATGCGCAATCGACGAATAAGCAATTAATCGTTTGAAATCTTTTTGTACTATCGCAATGCAAGAGGCGTAAATAATTCCAATAATACTTAAAATCATTGCCGTTTTGCCCCACATCGCAACGCCCGCAGGTACAAGCGGCATCAACCACCGCAATAATCCATAAGTACCCATTTTCAACATGATACCCGAAAGTAACATCGTGCCGGGTGTCGGCGCGACTACATACGTATCAGGTTGCCAAGTGTGGAAGGGGAAAATCGGCATTTTTATCGCAAATGCTAAGAAAAGTGCCCAAAAGATATACCCTTGTTCCGTTTCGGAGAGGGCTTTGCCTGCTTGAACCAATTCTGCCCATGCGAAAGAACGTCCCATACTGCCATTGGTTTGAAAATATAAATATAATAAACCCAAAAGCATGATAAGGCTGCCCGCCATCGTATAGACAAAAAATTTAAAGGTAATCATCCCGCGATGTTCACCGCCCCATATCAAGCAAATAAACCATATCGGAATGAGGGCTAATTCCCAAAAAATGTAGAATAATAAACCGTCTGTTGCGGTGAAAACGCCCATTAAGGCGGTTTGCATCAGCAAAATAAGGGCATAAAACACATTGGAATACTTGCCTTTAAATGAAGATAAGATTATAAACGGCACTAATAAGGCGGTTAAAAACGTCATCATGAGGCTAATTCCGTCTGTCGAAACGGCAAAACTGGCTCCAATGCTTCCAATCCATGCTTTTTTAAGGGATAAGGAGGCATCTATCGGATTGGTTTTAAACGCAATATACGTGTAAAACCAAATTGCCAACTCCGCTAACGAAAGTCCAAAAGCAATGCGTTTGGAAGTTTCGCCTTGCACCGCGAGCAATAAGATAGCAGCAACTAATGGAAAAAATATTAAAAGTACGGTTATCATTTTAATGATTTCGATTAAAATGATAAATGATTTATAATTAATTGTAAATCATTTATCATTTCTTATTTATCAAACAATTTGATTATCAAGATTAACATAGCACTAATCGTCATGGCAAAAAAGTATAAATCGACATTACCCGTTTGAATCGTGCGAATACCGCTACTCAACCATTTTGTAAAATGACCAATACCATTTACGCCGCCATCAATGATTTTTGTTTCTATAAAATTGGAAATGCCAGATGATATTTGATTTAAAGGCTTGGTAATCAAACGATTATATGTTTCATCGACATAATATTTGTCATAAATGACTTTTTGTAATCCTTCCATTTCGGAATCTTTCACTGGGATTTTGCCATCTGTAACATAGGTTTTCATCGCCCAGAAAATAATCCCTGCCAATAAACCAACTGCCACACCTATCAATGTCCATTCTTGACCTGCGGTGAAATGATTCGGCGTTATCACAACCGATTGCGCTAAAAAACCATCTAACCAATGATGAATGCCCATTTCATGCCCAATCCCATGTGGAAAACCGATAAATCCACCAACTGTTGATAAAAAGGCTAATACCATTAATGGAATCGTCATGCTTAACGGCGATTCGTGTAAATGATGTTTTTGTTCCTGTGTGCCTCTAAAATTGCCGAAAAAGGTCAAAAATAGGAGTCTGAACATGTAAAAACAAGTCATCAACGAGACAATCATCGCTACTGCGGTGATGCCAATGCCTTTATGCGCTAAAATTTCAGCTAAAATCTGGTCTTTGGAAAAGAAACCTGCAAAAGGTGGAATCCCTGAAATAGCGACTGTTCCAATTACAAAAGTCCAAAAAGTAATCGGCATGGATTGGCGTAAGCCGCCCATTTTGCGAATATCTTGTTCGCCGCCCATGCCATGAATGACACTGCCCGCGCCCAAAAACAACAATGCTTTGAAAAAAGCATGCGTCACGACGTGAAAAACACCTGCTGAATACGCGCCTACGCCTAATGCTGCGAACATTAATCCTAATTGACTGACGGTCGAATAGGCTAATACTTTTTTAATATCGTTTTGGAATAAACCAATAGATGCCGTTAATAATGCCGTTCCTAAACCTACATACAAAATAATATCTTGTGTCAATGGTGCTAAGGAAAATAATGCGTTGCTTCGCGCAATCATGTAAATCCCTGCTGTCACCATTGTTGCCGCATGAATGAGTGCGGAAACGGGTGTTGGACCTGCCATCGCATCAGGCAGCCATGTAAATAAGGGTACTTGTGCCGATTTACCCGTCGCGCCAATGAATAAGCATAAGGTAATCGCCGTTATCGCCGAAGGATTTCCTTTCGCTAAATTCGCTAAATTTGTTATATTGAATGCTGTATTGAAATCAATGCCGCCTAAGTGTTGATAGATTAAAAAGATGCCGATTAAAAAAGCTAAATCACCAATTCGATTCATGATGAAGGCTTTTTTAGCGGCATTATTATAATCTGTATTTTCAAACCAATAACCGATGAGCAAGTAAGAACATAAACCTACGCCTTCCCAACCCACAAACATCACTACAAAATTGTCGCCCATCACCAAGAGCAACATGAAAAAGACGAATAAATTTAAATACGCAAAAAAACGTCGAAATCCGTCATCTTCGTGCATGTAACCCGATGAGTATAAATGGATTAGAAATCCTACGCCCGTTATCACCAATAGAAAAATGGTCGAAAGTGGGTCTATCAAAAAAGAGAATTTGGCAGAGAAATTGCCAGCCGTTATCCAGTCGAATAAATGGACGGTGGTTGGAGTAGGCTGACTGACTTTTTCAAAAAAAAGCAAGAGCGAAACGACAAAACTTGCCAAAATGCTTCCGCTTCCAATCAGTGTTGTCACCGATTTAGACAAATTGCGATTCGCTAAACCGATAATTACAAAACCCAATAACGGGAATAACGGAACTAACCAAGCTAATTGAGCCATATTATAAAGTTAATTATAGGATTTTTTAACACATAGTTCACATAGGAGGATATTAGGACACATAGGGGCATTTTTTGGGAATGTAGGCTTTGCAATGCGCTATCTCTATGTCAGATGTATTGTTAGAAAGAAACAAAAGAATCATCCTTGTAGGCTTTCAAAAAAATGCCTCTATGTAAACTATGTGTCCTATGTACTCCTATGTGAACTATGTGTTAAAATTTTAAACGATTCAAAAAATCTATATCGGTTGACTTCGTATTGCGATAAACCATCATCAGTATCGCCAAGCCAACCGCCACTTCCGCAGCCGCAACTGCCATGATGAAAAACACAAATACTTGCGCAGAACTGCCCGTCGTACCCGAATGATAGCGCGAAAACGCAACTAACATTAAATTGACGGCGTTTAACATGAGTTCTACACACATAAAAATGATAATCGCATTGCGCCGATAAAGTACACCCATTACACCGATGGAGAACAATATCGCGCTCAACCAAATATAATGTTGTAAGGGAACGCCTTGTACAATTTCTTGCATAATAATAGATATTAATATGTTTCTTTTTTGCCTAACATGACTGCCCCAACCATCGATACTAAAAACAGGATAGAACTGACTTCAAAAGGCAACATATATTCGTTATATAATACTTTTCCAAGATTTGATATTAAGCCAATATTCGGATTAAGGGCTTTTTGAATGGGCAATTGGTCTGCACTTTTAGTACTAACGACCAAAATTAACATCATCAAACCGCCTGTTACCACTGCCGCCCCTTTCACCCAATTCGATTTATTGGGTTCAGTATCGGTATTCAGATTGAGCATCATAATCACATATAAAAATAAAACCATAATCGCGCCCGCATACACGATAATATGTACCATCGCCAAAAATTGGGAATTCATTAAAAAATAATGTCCCGCGATAGAAAAAAACGTCACCACCAAATACAGTACACTGTGGACGGGGTTACGCGAAAAAACGACCATTAAAGCACTGAAAATCGCTAAAATGGATAGAAAATAAAAGGCATATTGCGTCAACATTGTAAAAAACGGGGTTTAATGATGATTTTTTTGTTGAATATATTTAGCCAAATCCAAATGCGTCCGATTGTGACCGAAGGCTTTGTTTTGTTTAAAATCTAATACTTCTTGCGTCTGACGCACCGATACATCAATCCGCTTGTCTGCTGCCATCGGTTCGGTCAATTTATCCTTTCCATAAATCATGTCTTCCCGATTGCCACTTACGTCAACGATTCTATCCGTCAAAAAAATAGCTTCTTTCGGACAGGCTTCTTCACATAAACCGCAAAAAATGCAGCGTAACATGTTGATTTCATAGACCGCAGCATATTTTTCCTCTCGGTACAACTTTTCGTCGCCTTTTCTACGTTCTGCGGCAGTCATCGTAATCGCTTCCGCAGGACACGAAACCGCACATAAACCACAAGCCGTACACCGTTCTGCCCCTGCCTCATCCCGTTTCAACACATGTTGACCGCGATAAACGGGCGCAATGTAGCGTTTTTCTTCGGGGTAAGAAATGGTCGCAGGTTTTTTAAACAAGTGTTTCAACGTAATCACCATGCCATTGGCAATCGCAGGCAGATACATTTTTTCTGCCAACGTCATTTGTTTATTGACGACTATTTTCGAGCGATTCGTAAGACGTTCCATATCGTTTTATTTTAGTTTTTGAATTAGGATTTTTAGGATTAAGAGGATTCGATAGGATTGATTATTGGAATTAATAATCCTATTGAATCCTCTTAATCCTAAAAATCCTAATTCAAACCATTATTTTATGATTAAATCTAATAATTCATTTCTCATTAGGAATAAACCTGTTAACACAATATTGAGAATGGATAAAGGTAATAATACTTTCCATCCTAAATTCATCAATTGGTCATAACGGAAACGTGGTAATGTCCAGCGTACCCACATGAATAAAAAGATGAATCCAAAGATTTTGGCAAATAAAAACCCAAATCCAAGCACTCTGACCATATTTTCTCCTAAAATGCCTTCCATTTCGTGTGCAAATGGGAAATTATAACCGCCAAAGTATAAACATGAAATGATTGCAGAAGATATAAACATATTGATATATTCTGCAAAGAGGTAAAATCCTAATTTCATGGAGCTATATTCGGTGTGATAACCGCCCACTAATTCAGATTCACATTCGGGCAAGTCGAATGGAGCGCGATTGGTTTCTGCAAAAGCACAAATTAAAAATATTAAAAAACCTAAGGGTTGATAAACAAAATTACAGATACCTGCGTCTTGTTGAGCCACAATTTCGTTGACACTCAAGGTGCCTGTCGTCATCACTAAGGCAACAATGCTCAAACCCATTGCCAATTCATAAGAAATCATCTGAGATGATGCACGCAACGCGCCTAACAATGCAAATTTATTGTTAGAAGCCCAGCCGCCTATCATAATGCCGTAAACGCCTATCGAAACAACGCCAAAAACGTATAAAATGCCAATATTGATGTCAGAAACTTGAAAATGGAAAGGTTGCCCATCCAGCATAATCGGTTTTGCCCAAGGAATCACAACGCCTGTGGTCAATGCTACCATCATCGCTAAACACGGACCGAGTACAAATAACCATTTACTCGACGCTTCTGGCAACATTTCTTCTTTCATAAACATTTTGATACCATCCGCTAGCGGTTGCAATAAGCCGAATGGGCCCGCCCGATTGGGTCCAATGCGGTCTTGTAGAAAGGCTGCGATTTTGCGTTCTCCATAGGTCGAGTAAAGCGCGACTACCATAGATGCTGCAAAAACGAATAATACCATTCCCAATTTATAGAATAAAAGTTCGGAACTCATATTTTTTATTTTTAGAACTTGGATTTTTGGGATGAATTGGATTTTTGGGATGGTGTTATAATCCAAAAAATCCAATTCAGCCCAAAAATCCAAGTTTATAAATTATTAGGATTTAACGGACCTTCACCCAATTTTGATTTATGACCATTCAAAACGGCGGTTTGCAAACGCGTATCAAATTGAATCGCTCTTAATGACTCATAATGATTCTGCGAAATGACCGAATGCCGATTCACTTTTGCAGGTCCTTCAATTACCCAATCAGACAATTTGCGTTTTTTAAACCGACATTCATTGCAAATCCAATCCACAACCTCCCCATATTCGTCTTTACGCGCCGTAACCCGCAAAATTTCATCGCCTTTGAACCATAAACGCACTTTGCCTGTACATTTGGTACATGTACAATTCGCATCCGCAGGTTTGGTAAACCAAACACGATTTTTAAAACGGAATGTTTTATCCGTCAACGCGCCCACAGGACAGACATCTATCATATTGCCTGACAAGTCATTATCAATCGCATTTTGAATATACGTGCTGATTTCAGACACTTCACCGCGATTGATAACACCATGTACCCGTCCATCGGTCAATTGATCCGCCACTTTCACACAACGGTAACACAAAATGCAGCGCGTCATGTGCAGTTGAATGTAATTGCCAATGTCTATTTTTTCAAAAGTACGGCGTTCAAATTCGTACCGCGTATCCGCTTTACCATGTTCGTAGCCCAAATCTTGGAGATGACACTCCCCTGCTTGGTCGCAAATCGGACAATCCAAAGGGTGATTCAACAGCAAAAACTCTACAACGCCTGCTCTTGCTTCCAAAACTTCAGGAGAAGTGATGTTTTTAACCACCATTCCATCCATAACATTGGTTCTACAAGAAGCAACAGGTTTCGGCATCGGTCTCGGGTCTGCCGTCGAACCTTGTGAAACTTGCACGATGCAGGTGCGACAATAGCCGCCACTCGTTTTCAATTTTGAATAATAACACATCGCGGGCGGTACGATGTCACCACCTATCATTCTCGCCGCTTGTAAAATGGTCGTTCCAGCAGGCACGTCAATGGTTTGACCGTCAATCGTTACTTTTGGCATTATCTTTCAACTATAATTTTTTAAAACAATTTTGTTCTCTTTTGAATTAGAATTTTTGGGATTTGGAGGATTCATAGGATTTTTAATCTTATTAAATCCTTAAAATCCCAAAAAAAATCTTAATTCTATGCTTTCTCGCCCGTTAGACGATAGTAATGCTTCACATCTTGAATACTTTGTGGATTTTTAACAAAATCCTCAAATTCGGAACGGAAATGTCGAATTGCACTCGCAACAGGCCATGCCGCCGCTTCCCCAAGTGGACAAATCGTTTTGCCATCAATTTTTTGTTGAATATCCCACAATAAATCAATGTCGCGCAACGTGCCATGTCCACTCAACACTTTGTGTAAAATCTTTTCCATCCAACCCGTTCCTTCCCGACAGGGCGAGCATTGTCCACAACTTTCATGGTGGTAAAAACGAGAAAAGGTATATAAATTTTTTACAATACTGGTCGATTCATCCATCACAATAAAACCACCTGAACCCAACATCGTCCCTGTCGCAAAACCGCCATCACCCAAACTTTCATAAGTCATCAAACGCGGTTCGCCTTTTGCGGTGCGCAAAATCAACTCAGTGGGCAAAATTGGCACCGAAGAACCGCCCGCAACCACTGCTTTCATTTTCCGTCCGCCCAAAATCCCACCACAATATTCTTGAGAATAGATAAATTCTTCCACAGGCAAGCCCAAATCTATCTCATAAACGCCCGGCTTATTAATATGACCACTCGCAGAAATCAATTTCGTACCAGTAGAGCGTCCAATACCAATTTTTGAATACGCTTCTCCGCCAAAATTGATAATCGGCACGACTGCCATCAATGTTTCTACATTATTCACTACTGTCGGGCGACCCCACAAACCTGCAATTGCAGGAAAGGGTGGTTTAATACGCGGATTGCCTCTTTTGCCTTCCAAAGATTCCAATAAAGCCGTTTCTTCGCCACAAATATATGCTCCTGCCCCAATTTGCATATACAAATCAAGGTCGTAACCCGTGCCAAGAATGTTTTTGCCCAACCAACCTGCTTTATACGCCTCTTGAATCGCCGTTTCTAAAATTTTATAAATGTAAGCATATTCACCCCGAATATAAATATAACTCGTGTTCGCACCAAGCGCGAAAGACGAAGTAATCATCCCTTCGATGAGCAAATGGGGCAATTTTTCCATCAAATAACGGTCTTTAAACGTACCCGGCTCCGATTCATCTGCATTACAGACCAAATGTCGCGGTACGCCGGGCGGTTTTGCCAAAAAAGACCATTTCATACCTGTCGGGAAACCTGCACCACCGCGCCCCCGAAGTCCCGATTTTTTGACCTCATCCAAAATAATTTCTGGAGTCAAGGCTTTCAACGCTTTTTCGACGGCTGCATAACCGCCTTCGCGCCGATAGACATCGTATTTTTGAATACCAGCAACACCAACTTTATCTAACAGGAGCTTCTTACCCACGATATTTTAATTTGAAAATTTTAAATTATCAACTTTGAGAGCGAATTGGAACGCGGATGACACGGATTCGGCGGATTTACACGGACTTTTTAATAAAAAAATCCGTGTAAATTCGCCGAATCTGCGTCATCCGTGTTTCAATTCGTATCCTACTTTACGTCAACTAAATGATTACAATAGGTTTGGCGTTTGCCTTCTTTGCGAAATTTTTCTAATAATTCATCTGTTTTTTGAATCGTCAAATTTTCGTAAAAATCCGCGCCGACTTGAAACATCGGTGCGTAACCACACGCGCCCAAACATTCGACCTTCTTCAAAGTAAACATCCCATCAGTCGTCGTTTCACCTGCTGAAATATTTAACTTTTTTTCAATATGCCGAATAATATCTTCCGCGCCCCGCAACCAACAGGAACTCGTATGACAAACTTCTATCGTACATTTGCCCACAGGTTTCAAATTGAACATGCTGTAAAAAGACGCAACTTCATAAACCTCAATGGATTGAATATTCAAAAGAGAAGCCACATAATCCATCACAGGCGCACTCAACCAGCCATCAAACTCGGCTTGCGCCAAATGTAAAATTGGAATCACTGCCGATTTTTGTTTACCTGCTGGATAGCGCGCAATCAATTCGCGCACGTAAGCCATTGCTTTTTCAGAAAACTGTATTTTTTTAGAACCCGCCATATCTGAACGATTGTAAAATATTTTCAATTTATAAATGATGGATTATCAAGCATCTAACTCACCTGCAATCACATTCATCGAACTTAATGTGATGATTGCATCGGATAACATCCCGCCTTTGATAATCTCTGGATACGCTTGATAGTAAATAAAACAAGGACGACGGAAATGTAAACGATACGGCGTTCTACCGCCATCTGATATTAGATAATAACCTAATTCGCCATTGCCTCCTTCCACTGCATGATAGACTTCGCCTTTCGGAATTTCACTCTCCCCCATCACAATTTTGAAATGATAGATTAAAGCCTCCATTTTATTATAAACATCTTGTTTGGGCGGATGATAAAATTCGGGCAAATCGGCATGAAAAGCACCGTCAGGCATTTTTTTCACGGCTTGTTCGATAATCCGTAATGATTGCCACATTTCTTCCATGCGTACCATAAATCTATCATATGTATCTCCGTGTGTACCAATAGGTATGTCAAACTCAAAGTCTTCATAACTGCTGTATGGATTCATTACGCGCACATCATAATCCACTCCTGCGGCACGTAAATTCGGTCCCGTAAAACCATAATTCAAAGCGCGTTCTCCTGAAATCGCCCCACCGCCAATCGTTCTTTCCATGAAAATGCGATTGCGAACCACTAATTTTTCAAATTCTTTTAATTTAGGTGGGAAATTTTTCAAGAAATAATTGATTTTATCAAAAACTTTGGGCGTAAAATCGCACTCCATACCGCCAATGCGACCAATATTGGTGGTCAAACGCGCACCACAAATTTCTTCATAAATTTCATAAATATGCTCGCGCCATTGAAACATATATAAAAAACCTGTCATTGCACCCGTATCCACCGCGATAACCGTATCGCAAACAATATGGTCTGCCAAACGCGCCAATTCCATGATGATAACGCGCATATATTGAGCGCGTTTTGGGATTTCCGCGCCAATCAATTTTTCAACGGTCATGTGCCAACCCATATTATTGATGGGCGACGAACAGTAATTCAAACGGTCTGTAATCGGCGGAATTTGGTAAAAAGGTCGCCTTTCTGCCAATTTTTCAAACGCCCGATGAATGTAACCAATCGTCGGGTCTGCCTCTATAATCACCTCACCATCCAACGTCAACACGTTTTGGAAAATACCATGTGTGGCAGGATGCGTCGGACCGAGATTCAGCGTAGAATATTCTTTACGCTCGACGGGTTGATTTAAATGCTCAAGATTGCGACTCATGTTAGTATCTTTTAAAAAATTGATTTTAATAAAAATTAAGTAAGTAGTTGACTCGAATCAAGGTCGGCGAGGTTACAACCTCGCCGACCTTTTGGATAGGTTATTTCAATTGAACTGCGAATCAAGGTCGGCGAGGTTTTAACCTCGCCGACCTTTTGAACTACTTACACAACTTGCGGCAAGTTTTTTAAATATTATTACTTAATTAATTTAAAATCAATCTTTTATAATTTTAAATTTTTATTATTATCTTCCGAACATCGTATCATTTTTATCATCCCGAGAACCGTCTTCCAACGGATATTCTTTGCGCAACGGGTGATAATTCATCTCATCCATGTTCAAAATGCGCCGCAAATCAGGGTGTCCCGTGAAAATCACGCCGTAAAAATCGAACGTTTCTCGCTCTTGCCAATTCGCAGAAGAGAAAACGGTGGTCACAGTCGGGATTTTAGGGTCTTCAATCGGCGCAAACGTTTTGAGGCGAATCCGATAATTATTCACCAAACTGTGCATTTGATACATCACGCCCAATTCATTGCCCTTCTGGTCAGGATAATGCAACCCGCACAAAGTCGTCAAAAATTGAAAACGCAATTCGCTGTCGTGGTACAGATATTCCAAAATATCTGCAATCGTTTCCCTGCGGACGTAATACACAGGCATATCGTACAGCACCTCTGTTGCGAGCAAACTGTCACTGAAACGTTGTTTTATCTTCTCCTCGACCAGCGCGGTCAATGCTTGTAAATCCATTGTTATATTACTTAAAACGTTGGCTTTCAAATAAATAAATAGTATTAAAATGCACAATGCATAATTCCAATAAGGAGCATCTTATTCAATGCCATATTTACTCAGCATGGCTTTGTATTCTGGGGAATCTCTGCGGCGACGTTCTTCACTTTGTACTAATGCTTGAATTTTCAAAATGCCTTCTAATACTTGTTCAGGTCTTGGCGGGCAACCCGGAATATAAACATCCACTGGAATGATGCGGTCAATGCCCTGCAAAACAGAATACGTATCGAAAATGCCGCCTGTGCTGGCACACGCGCCCATACACAAAACCCATTTTGGTTCTGCCATTTGCTCATAAATTTGGCGCAAAATAGGACCCATTTTTTTAGAAATCGTCCCCATAACCATCAATAAATCGGCTTGACGGGGCGAAAAACTCAATCGTTCAGCCCCGAAACGAGCTAAATCGTAATGAGAACCCATCGTCGCCATAAACTCAATACCGCAACAAGAGGTCGCAAAAGGTAGGGGCCAAAGCGAATTTTTACGCGCCAAACCCACGACATCATCTAATTTTGCAGCAAACCAACCTGGCCCTTCTACGCCAGCAGGCGCATTTTCAGCGCGCATATCGATACCTGGAACGGATATTGTACTCATGTTGCTATTATATTAATGATTCAAAATCAATCATTTAAGTTATTAATCCCAATTCAACGCGCCTTTTTTAAGGATGTAAAAAAAGCCTATCATGAAAACCGTTATGAATGAAAACATTTCTGCTAATCCTTGTAATCCTAATGCTTTAAAATTGGTTGCCCAAGGATACATGAAGATAACTTCCACATCAAACAAAACAAATAGTACCGCTACTAAAAAGTATTTGATGGAAAAGGGGGTTCTGGCATTGCCCTGAATTTCAATTCCACATTCAAACGTTTCTGATTTGACAGCCGATTTTTTATGAGGACCCATCCAATGCGTTGCAATCATCGTGACTCCAACAAAGCCAACAGCAACGCCCATCATGATGAGTATCGGTAAATAAGTACTGATTCCTTGCGACATTCGTAATCTATTTTAGATTGTTATGACCTTTTTAACACGTTGCAAAGGTAAAACTTTGCCGTCATTTTTTATAACATTGGTAGTATAATATTGCCTTAATTTAAATTGATTCTAAATTCGGATAAAGTAATTTGCCCAGAAAAAAACAACTAAGTATAACCAAAGCAGGTCTAAAAACCGCCAATACATCGTTAATAATTTTAATTTCAATTGTTTTAAAGGGTCGCTAAAATACACTAATACACTCACAGGTTCGCGCAATCGCATGTAAGCATTGAAGGTAAAAATGATAAAAAACGGTAATCCGCCCAAAATATGTAAGAAGTGAATGATGGAAATGGCATAGATGTAAGAACGCATATTACCTGTACCGATGTTTGGATTTTGAATCCAAAGTTGTTTCCATGCCAAGAATTGGAGCATTACAAACAAAAGCGTTAAAATGAGGGTTGTCAATAGGGTTCGTTGATAACCTTCGGTGTCATCATTCAAATAAAATGTTTTAGATTTGCGCAATACCCAACTGCTTGCCATTAAAACAGCCGTATTGATTAGGAAAAGAAGGGGCATTTTTATTGGTGGTTCATGCGTATTGAAACGCGTGTATAAATACGCTCCCGATAAACCAACGAAAATCATCGTCAAACCTGCCAACAACAATATCGTCATAATATTGTATGGATGGGTATTGAGGTTTGTAAAATCAATATTTTGATGATTGCGTACATCTTTGTATTGCGACATGTTTTACATTAATTTTAATAATAATTCATATTCTTTCACAAATAGCATTTGAGGAAGATTTACGCCACAGGAAGGAGGTAGGGGCGTTATTTTTGTTAAAATGATTTTTTCTGCAAAAATAACCCTCTAAAAGTTTATTTCGTTTAATTGACCCAAGTTGCGCGATAATGCCGCCTACGGCGGCAAAATCTTTTCAAGGGCGTGTGTGTTTTGTTTTTAAAATTTTGCTTCGCAAAATTTTAAAAACAAAACACACACGCCCTTATCTCCTTCTTTTAGGGCGGCTTCGCAACTTGGGTTAATTATTACCTATAATTTTCAGGATACCCTCAAAACCTGTTGCACTATCTTGAACCGTTTCGGTCGGAATATTGGGATTGGTTTCGGGAATAGACCAGTTTTTACCGCCATCTTTGGTCAAAAAGGTGAGATAACTTGCTTTTTTATCACTCACCGTGTTGTCTTCATCGACCCGCACCGTTACGAAACCTTTGCCTTTTTTATCCACACTCAAAACGCGTACTTCTGCATTGCCTGTCGGCAACCGCAAATCGCCTCCGCGTTGAAACGTCAAACCTTTGTCTTCACTAACAAATGTAATGAATTTCGGTTGCGGTCCATTCGTCAAATTTTGTAGAAAAAGCAAGATATGACCACTTTCTGGTTCGGCAGCCCCGTAAATCCAATTAAAACCATAATGGTCTTTGCCCAAATCCAAAATCACCCAGCCCAATTCAGGATGGCGCAGCAAGACAATTAAAGTTGGACTTAGCGCATCGCTGCGTATGCCCAAAATCATGGCAGGAGCTTGTTGTTTGGCAGTGGCGTAATGGGTTGGAGCGATTTTAGGAGACAATTCTTTATACCATCGTTTGGATTCAAACGTCTCACTTGTTTGTGCAAAAGCATGATTTGTAAGGCATAAAAGCCCAATCAAAAACAGCAAATCCTTTTTCATAGAAAAAAAATAGTGGGTCAATCAATAGCTTGTCAACAATAAAAATACAAAATTAAAGCGTAATTAATTGTGTTGAGCGTTTGTACAAAAATTTTTTTCAAAAAAAAAGAGATGTTCCTGACAAAATGCTACATTTGAGCCTTTAAATGGACAATCACTACTCAATATTCGTTTACAAACATACTCAAAAAATGCCCAGCTTTAAATTTTTTAAAAAAATATACCCTTATTGTCTTTGGGTAGCTCCGCTATTGATTGGCATCAGTGCCGCCCTTTACGTGGGTCTCAAAAATGAAGATGACCCGCTTTGGAAAGATTTGGATGCGCAACTCGGCAAAGATTATTTGACCTTAGATAAATCGGCGGATTCTTTACAAGTTTTGTATGAAACATTCCATCAAAAAGATTTTGTGGATGATTCGACGGCTTTCAAGTTGATTGCAAAACCGTATGTGCCAACCATGTCCTTTTCCAAATTCAAACAATATTTTAATTTAGTTGTAAACAAAAAAGTGATTTTAATGTCAGGCGTTTCGGGCGTAGGCAACACTACCCTATTGTCCAAAATCGCCGCATTGATTGCGACCACCGATAAATCACATCGATTGGACATTTTATGCGCGCCCCAATTTGATTTGGAATACAACAAACGATTTATTGGACAATTCGATGAACAAGGGCATTTCAAAAAAGGCAAATTATTGAAATTTTGGGATATTTGTTTGAAAAATCCCAATCAAAAATTTGTTTGCATGATTGATGATTTTGATAAAATCAATCCTGAAACTTTGTTTGGACCCGAATTATGGCAGAAATTGGATGAACCGCGTTTGCCTGTGATTTTTGATAAAGATACGATTCATATTCCAGATAATTTTTATTTATTATGCCTTACGCATACGGGCGTTAGCTCTAAAATCGAGTTGAATAATGAACATTTCAAACGATTTGGCGGGCAGGAAATGTTGGAAGTCAATCATGGCGAATTGATTTTAGCCCTTCGAGAGCAATTGGCAAAAGTAAAACAAATGATTCCGAAACAAATGGCGGAATTAGCCCAAAAACCTACGGACAAAGCCTTGATGAGTGCCGTTGAAAAATCGAAAAAACAATTGGCTGCCTTGCAAGATACGCCGAATCTTAAACGATTGGTTTATTTTTTCATTCGTACCAATGAATTGATTGAAAATCAATATGGAAAAGGACATCAATTGGGGCAATGGTGCGATATTCGGAAAATGTATGGTAAAGACGATTTTATTAAAATCCAAAACACCTTTATTCAACATGTCAATGCGTTCCGACCTGCTAAAGAATTGAATGCTCAGGATTTTAAACCCATTTTCTATACCATTGAAACGAAGGGCAAAAAGCAACATTCAAGCCCTATTTTTCAGTTTTTGGACTTTTTGCGTCAAGCTGGTGCGCTCAATGAATTTGCCGTTGCAGGAACGTTTGCCTTAGTAACGGGGCTTTTTGGTTGGCTTTTCGTGCGTAAAAGGCATAAATATATCAAGGAATATACTGATAAAATACATGCATTGTCCCTTGATTTTGAACATAAAAAACGCGATTATGACAATGTTTTAGGCAATGTCAATTTATTGAAACGAGAATTTGAACAATTGGTTTTACAACAAAAAGTAAATTATTCCGAAGCGTCCTTTTTCTATGATTCATTGGAAGACAAGATGCGGACGATGGAAATTACCCGTGATATGAATCAAAGTTTTTTACAATTGGTGGATGTTTTTTTAGAAGATAATTATTTGAGTGATTCGGAATATCAAAAATTATCGCAATTCTTAGAAACCATTCGAGCTAAAATATCGGCTGAACAATATCGAGCGTATAAAGAAGAAATTGAACGCGTTTATAAGGTGTATGGCAATCAAGTAAAGGGACTTACGTAAAGTCCCCCTAAAATGCAGCAATTTCCGTTTTGGAAAGTTAGGATACAAATGGAACGCGGATGACGCGGATTGGGCGGATTTTCACGGATTTTTTAGTTTGATGCAAACGATTCTTTTATTTTTAATGCTTTTTTGAACTAAAAGTTCAATGAAATCGAACAAAATCCGTGCAAATCCGCCCAATCCGCGTCATCCGTGTTCCAATAGTATCGACCTAAATTGCTGACTAAAATGGGGGACTTACGTAAAGTCCCCCAAAGCAAATGGAACGCGGATGACGCGGATTGGGCGGATTTTCACGGATTTTTTAGTTTGATGCAAACGATTCTTTTATTTTTAATGCTTTTTTGAACTAAAAGTTCAATGAAATCGAACAAAATCCGTGCAAATCCGCCCAATCCGCGTCATCCGTGTTCCAATAGTATCGACCTAAATTGCTGACTAAAATGGGGGACTTACGTAAAGTCCCCCAAAGCAAAACGCCGCAGGATGTAACTCCTGCGGCGTTGCCTTTCAATGATTGAATTTCATTTATCGTCTATCGTTGTATCTGCACATATCCCGATTTTGGTTTCTCGCCGTCCCCTAAATCCAAGATGTAGAAATACGTCCCTTCTGGCAAATTTGTATTATCCCAGAAACCTTCCCAGTTGCCTTTGTATTGTACTGCATTGTAAATCTCAGTTCCCCAACGATTGAATACTTGCAATTTGTGATTTGGATAATTTTCCAAACCTTCAATTGTAAACGTATCATTGATACCGTCTCCATTCGGAGAGAAACCATTATTTACTTTCACGGTCGGACATTGTACCCAAACCCGAACCATTGCAGTATCGCAACCGCGTCCATTACAAACCACATACATCAATCGGTCTGTTACGGAGCCACAATAATTCGCATCCGGCATGTACAAGATTTGTCCTAAGTTATTCACAGATACCGTACCATGTTGTGGTTGCAACAATATCGTTACAGATGGCGGTGCTGTACCCGCGTTTGTAAACGTTGAATCGTTGCGTAACACATTGATAACTACTGGTCTGCCTATCGTTGTGGTTGCTGTATCGTCTTGTGCCACTGGTACATTTGTTGGAATCCTTAAACCAACTCGAACATTCACAGCGAAATAAGTCGTATCGCAAATGCCGTATTGGTCACACATCACAAATGAAGCCGTTTGGCTGCCTACTGCTAATCCTGTAAACGTAACACAATGGGTCATCGGATTCAAACTGTAATTAACATTCGCAATTGGTATCGAACTAATCGCACGACTTGTGTAACGATTGCCCAATAATTCAGTGCGCTCTAAACAGAATGTCTCACTTTGACCTACATTAATCGTCCGTTGTACCGTTGATGGATTCACACATGCCCCTAAAACGACTGCTGTATCGATACATCCTGTGCGGTTGTCAATGAATGTTAACGTATGTCTGCCCGTTTTCACCCATATCATCGTTGCTTTCGGTATCAAATTGCGATTCAAGTTCAAGAGCGCGAAAGCTCCTGTATTGATTTTCGTAATTTTCATCGTCGCGTAATTGTTGTTATGATTACCGCCTACAATGGTCATTGTACCGCTATTCATCCGCCAATTGCCGCCAGCATCCCACCGATTCATCGAATCGACCAAAGCATTGATGTTTGCTACAACGCCACTATAAGCGCGTCCGTTCATCATCCATGAATCCACCCGATAAGGTCCCGAATTACCACGCCCCGGCACTGTAAAGTAAGTATAAGCATACGTCGTATCGTATTTACAACCTTCAAAACGCGATGTGTATGGATAACCATCCGACAATAAAACGTAATTCACCATACTGTCTAATGGTATATCAAAACACGCTTTCACCGAATCGCTCACACAAGCCGAAAACGCTGGAATCGTATCTTGTGCGACGATGTTTTGGAAACAAGCTCCTGTATTCACCAATAAACGCACTAACACATTCCGTCCGTCGGATGCTCTCAACAATAAACATGCAGTATCAAGTCCTCTCGTTAACCCTGTGTACGTTACACAACGCGTTACAGGGTTGATGCTGTATCGAACATTCGTGCCTGATGAAGTAGGACATTGATTTTCAATCCCTACAAACGTTTGATTCAAGCCCAATTCCGATGGACACCAAGTACCCGTTTGCTGTGCTGCGATACTCCGTTCTACTTGAAACTCTTGAACACAGTTTACCGTCACACTCAATGTGTCTTTACAACCGTCAGGTTTTGTGAAAATCACCGTATGGTCTCCTGCGTTGAAACGCATGGTTGAACCTGCTGCACATAAACCAAAACCACCATTGTAAGGTCTGCCATTATCTATAATCGTGTAACCTGTAATCTGATTGCCCGGAATTTCGACACAAACTTCTGCTGTTGAAGCTATGTTCGTCACACAGTCATTGAGCGTTCTGACTACTGCGGTCGCTGCAATAAAGTTGCTGCAACAGCCTGTGCCATCATTCGCTATCGTGAAATTCAAGATTTGCATACAAGCGGTATCAGTTAATCGTTGAACTCTTACGCTGTATTGACCCGGTGTTAAACCAATTCGGTTATTGCTTGTCGCGCCTGCAATGCCTGCGCTCCACACAAAACGATAATTGGCTGCATTGTCTATCGCTAATGTGACTGTTCCGTTAGCTGCACCACAATTAGAAGCCGTTGTTGCGGCAGTCGCTGCTGGTAAGGTACATCCTGTCAAGACCGTGATACGTTGACCACCTGTTGCGGCATTGCCACATTGGTCAGTCGCAGTCCAAATCCGTGTCAAAATGTATCCACCGGCTGTTGGCGTTTGCGTTTCTGCCAAAGTCACTTGAACATTATCCGTACAATTGTCCGTTGCTGTAATATTCGTCGGTGCTGCTGGAATCTGTTGTCCTTGTAACAAACTGATTGCGGTATCTCTTGGAATGTTATTGCTCAAAACAGGCACTTGGTTATCCGTCATTTTTACAAAGAATTTGTAAAACGCAACATTTCCACAAGCATCTGTCGCTTTCCAAGCGCATTCCATCAATAACGTGTAACCGTCTCTTGCACAAGTACCGAATCTTCTACTCAAATCCACAAATTCCATCGTCGGACGTGCATCACAATTATCTGTTGCAACCGCATCTTCTGGATTGAAGATTCTCATGTTGCCACAATCCATCGTCATCGTATCGCCGTTCCGAACACCCGCTAACATGGGGTGTACTAATCGAATCGTTGGTTTCACCGTATCCAATAAAAGGATGATTTGACCTGTCGTAGCAGTGTTACCACAAGCATCGGTTGCCAACCAAGTCCGTTTCATCGTACAGGCACCTGTTGTATCGCTTCTTAACAACGTCACCGTTACATCACTACATGCGTCTGTTGCTGTCGGAATCGCCGATACTGGGAACGGCTGACCACAAGTTACATACACAGGATTCTGAACCCGTCCAAAAACAGGGCGTTGTGTATCACGGACTGCAATCGTTTGTGATTTTGAAATCGAACGTCCGCAAGTGTCGGTTGTCGTCCAAGTTCTAATCAAATCGTATCCACAAGCGCGATTCACTCGGCGTTCGGTCATTGTCACAGGGCGATTTGTATTCAATGCCGTATCTCTACCAGTTACGGTGCTTGGAGCTGCAATGATTGCACCACAATACATCGTTACATCACTTGGCACACCACTGAACACTAAATTCGCTGTATCTCTAACTCTAATGGTAACAGTATCATTTGAATGACAACTATTTACATCTACTACTTTTAAAATATACGTTGTCGTTCTGGTAACACAAGCCGTTGGTTCAGGAATATACGTTGCATTTAAACCAACGGAATCTCCTTGAATCGTAAGCCAATTGTGGGTGCAAATAATATTGTTATTCGCAGCAGTCGTTCTCAACACCACACATGTATTTGGACAAATCGTCGTATCTTTCTTAATCACATCGGTTCTCAATGCTTTTTTAATCAAAATACTAACCGTTTTAGAATCGGTACAACCGCCATCGTTTACATCTAAACGCAACACTTTGCCACCGTATTCATCCCAAACGACTACTGTTGTGTCGCCTGTGGGTCTCGTTGCCGTACCTGCACTGCGGCGAATGATTCTTGCACCATTCAAACTGTAATTCAATTGCGCACCTGCTGTTGCCCGCCCTGTAAAGATAATTTTCACTTCTTCGCCGCGACAGAATGGCTCTATCACCGTAAAGTTCGCTACTGGCACATTTGCCAATTCGTAGGTAAAATTCTCGGTTACCGTACAACCACCTGGGGTTGTTAGATTGACGCTGATGTTATTGAAATTACCATTTAAAATACTTTCAAAACGAATCGTTTGTCCACTAACCACCACATTTCGGTATCCTGCGCTGCCCGCTATCGAATAACTTGCAATCGGTTGGTCAAGGCGAATCGTCACATTTTGAACACCACCCTGCGTACAAGTCGATAAATTACCTGTTCTCGAAGTTACGACTGGTGTAGTACAGAAACCTGCAATCGCCCGTAAGCCTAATCTGGCATGAATCGTATCACATTGTCCATAAGCTAACGGAATACAAGCCGTAAATCCATTTGATGGGTCTGCATCACTGTCCGTTAATTCTTCTGAGCCAACATTTGCCGTCACAACTTCATAACCTGACGGTGCTGTAAATCGAACGGTATATTGATTTGCCACCAAACCGTCAAAATTCCAACGCCCATTTTCCGTTCTGCCTGTTGCTAAAATATCAATTGGATTGCCGCATTCAAATAAATCAACGCGAACATTGTCCAATAATAAATCTCTACTGCTCAACACATTGTTATTATCCAAATCCACAAAAACCAAGGTACCAAGCAATCCACATTGTACTGGAATGTTATTGAAATTGATGAAAGGGTCTCCCGTTTCCAATTCAAACCTCAAATAGTATGGATTCGCTGCAAAAGAAGTATCTGCTAAGTACGTTTCTCCGATATTCCCTCTTGAACCTAAGGTGTATAAACTATCTGTCAAACCATCTCTATCGCTTGGCGAACCGTCTAAACCAGTCGGGTCAAGGAAAGAGCCTGCTGGCAAATGGCGCGTACTCATCGGGTATCCTGCTGGATGCGAGTAAGTCATGGTGTAAAGTCCTGGCGTACCATCCGTCCACCATTGGTAGTAACCGTCATGTCCATCATGGTGAATGAACACCAAACCCGGTCCTGTAACGTTTATTGTACCGCCTTTCACAACCATTTTCGTCTTGTCGCAGTAAATATAGCCGAGTGGGTCAAAATTGCGAATCGCTACCACCCCTGCATAATCATGGTCATCCTCATCATTATTGCGATTGTTGATAACATTATCACCCCCAACCACATCATTATTTGGATTGCTATCTGCCTTAGAATCAACATCTTGCGTATTGACTAAACCATTCAACTGGTCTGTGGCAAACATGATTTCTGCTTTGTGAACCATCATTTTATTGACGACTAACGGTGCAGCTACAATGTATATATCAATTTTAACCGAATCACCTGCTCTTACAAATGGAATCACCGTTGTTGTATCCGTTGCCCAATTATTTGCATTGTTCGTGCGGGCTGCCGTATTCAAATTCGGGTAGAATTTCATCGTCGATGGCAAATAATTTTTCACTTTTACGTCGTAAGCATCTCGCGTTCCTTGATTCAATACGACCATTGTAAACTTGACCGTATCACCTTCTCTCGCATAGATGTCTTCGTTATCGCCCAATCGGTCAATCAACGCTAAGTCAAAAATACCATTCGGTACTAATTTGTACAAACCGAAATCGGCTGTTAAATTCGTATTAGAATTAGTATCGCCATCATTCGTTGGTTCACCATTTTGCGTCAACGTAATCACTTGACTTACAATGGTATTACCCTGTTGCGTACCATGGTCTTGATTGTTGATTTTGCCAATGTTACTCGGTTCATAAAGACCCGCACCGTCAAGGTCATATCGTCCATCGCCCGTTGAAGATGCTAAGGTTTGCAAACCATTGTTTAATTTGATGTAATAATCACCTGCGGTTAAAGCAGAGAATAAATAATTACCAGTCAAATTCGTCAATTGTCTGCCGACTTCTACATCATCCGCCGTACCGCGTTGAGCATCTGCACCCACTTTGTACAAAATCACTTCTACGCCCGGAATCCCTTCTTCAGTTGCCTCTTTTTTACCATTGTTGTTTTCATCAAACCAAACTAAATTACCCAATTTTAAGATTGGATTCAATGTTTGTGGTTTGTATAAACCAAAATCAATGGTTAAATTCGTATTCGGGTCTGTATCGCCATCATTTGTGGGTTCACCACCAACCGTTAACGTAACGATTTTACTGATAATGGTTGTACCAGACCGAGTACCATGGTCTCTGTTATTCAAATCCGTATTCACACCCGGTTCGTAAGGACCTACATATAAGGTGTCTGTGATACCGTTACCTGTTGAACTGCGCATGCCTGTCGGAATGCCTGCAATCAATTTCACGTAGTAATCATTCGCACTCAAACCGTCAAAACGATACGTACCTGTTGCATCCGTTGTATCCTTAAACATGGTCACATCATCTGGTGTACCAATCACCCCATCCAATCCCGGACGGAACAATTGAACAATGACATTTGCAACGCCCGCTTCTCCAGCGTCTTTGATACCATTGTTGTTGGCATCATTCCAAACCGAATTACCCAAACTCAATTGTGGCAAGGATTGTGGAACGTAGAAACCAAAGTCAATGGTCAAATTCGTGTGTGGATTGTTATCACCGTCTGTAATCGGTTGTGTATTCGGAGCAAGGTGGAAAACACCACTCACTGCTTCCAAACCGCCGCCTACTTGGGTACCATGGTCTTCATCATTATTCGTGTTCGTAACTCCCGGCTCATATGCTCCAACACCTGTTCTATCGTAGATGCCATTGCCTGTGGAACTGCGCATTCCTGTTGGAATACCCAATTTCACCTTGACCGAATAGTTGCCTTCTGGTACGTTTGTAAACAAATAACCTCCATTCGCATCCGTCAATAAAGAATCAACGCGAACATCATCGGCTGTGCCTCTTATACCGTCATTTCCAACATTGCACAATAAAATTTCAATGTCTTCTAAACCTGACTCCCCTGCATCGCGTTTTCCATTATTATTGGCATCATTCCAAACCAAATTTCCAATGCTCAAAACAGGTGGGACAGGACGATAAAATCCTAAATCAACCGTCAAGTTGGTATTTGCATCCGTGTCACCGTCATTGACAGGCTCGCCGCCTACCGTCAATTCGATAATACCGCTTGTGATACCGTCTGGATTGCGTGAACCATGGTCTCTGCCATCGGCATCGCCCACTGTACTCGGTTCATACGCGCCTTGACCGTCCATATCGGAAACGCCATCTCCTGTGGAACTCACCATGCCTTGTGGCAATCCTGCTTTGATTTTCACAAAATAGCTGCCTGCGGACAAATCGGTGAATAGATAATTACCATTTCCATTGGTCGTCGTCGTATCAATTGCCACATCATCTGCGGTGCCTTTGCGTCCATCATTTCCAACGCTGCACAAGACTAAGGTAACATCTGCAATACCTGTTTCAGTCGCTTCTTTGATACCATTATTATTCGCATCATTCCAAACTGAATTACCAAGCGTCAACCGTTGCGGCACTTGTGGTGCGTAGAAACCAAAATCAACTGTTAAGTTCGTATTGGCATCTGCGTCACCGTCTGTTGTTGGTTCGCTATTGAAGGTCAATTCAACAATATTGCTGAATGTAATCGCATTCAAATCCGTACCATGATCCTTATCGTTTACGTCTCCGATATTCGCAGGTTCGTATGCACCAATACCGTCTGTATCGGTTGCGCCGTCTCCTGTGGACGAATACATGCCAGTTGGCACACCACTCAACACTTTGACGAAATACGCTCCTTCATTTAAATTCGTAAACAAATAACTACCATTTGCCGATGTCGTCGTAACTGTCACTTGAACATCATCTGCGGTATTCGACAACCCATCTGCGCCCAATTTGTAAAGTCCTAAACGGACATTCGGAATGCCACTTTCGTTGGCTTCTTTAATACCATCATTATTAGCATCATTCCAAACCAAGTTTCCAAGACTCAACGTTGGCAATACTTGTGGAACATATAAACCAAAATCGATTGTTAAATTGGTATTATTGTCAGTATCACCGTCATTGATAGGCAATTGATTGGCTACTAAATGGACGATTTGACTGTAAATGCGGTTGTTCAACATCGCACCATGGTCTTCTTCGTTCACGTCGCCAATATTGCTTGGTTCGTAAGTACCTGTATTGCCTGTATCCGTTGGACCATTTCCAGTAGATGATTTAATGCCTACTGGGATATTGCTCAACATCACATAATAATCACCCGCTAAAACATTGGTAAACAAATAGTTACCATTTGCATTAGAATACAACGTATCGATGATAACATCGTCATTGGTCAAACTTAAACCGTCCGTTCCAAGACCCATCAACGTTACTTTTACACCCGGAATGCCAATTTCAGTACCGTCTTTTTTACCATTGTTGTTGTTATCATTCCAAACTAAATTACCAATACTCATTCTAACTGGTAATGTGAAACCTGCATCAATCGTGCGATTGTCTGCACCCGACATTAGGATAATAGTAGCCGTTTGGCCTGTATTGGCATCTGGGTTACTATCATTGTCACCTGTTGGATTATTGCTTTGCGTTGTAAAGCTGTAACCTGTTGGTTTTGAGAACGTTACGATGTAACGACCTGGACGTAAATGGTCAAACAAGTATAAACCGTTTGCATCCGTCCGCACCGTTGTATCCGCTGGCGTTCCATTCCCTGTAATGCCTGTAAGGGTTACGGTTACATTCGCTAAACCTGTTTCTGTAAGGTCTTTTAAACCATTCCGAGAAACATCCACCCAAGCCAAATCTCCGATTTTCGCAGGACGATATAAACCAGCATCTAAGCCCGTTTCGTTTTGACCTGCAAGCAAGGTAATGGTTTGCGTTTGACCTGTGATAGGGTCTGCATCACTATTGACTGCCAAATCACTGCCTTGATTTGGATACGTAAATTCATAACCTATTGGTTTCAAATAAGTTATCTTATAAGTACCCGCCAACAAATTATCAAAACTATACAAACCATTCGCATCCGTTGTATCGCGCAACGT
>JAAFJT010000199.1 GCA_013298955.1 Chitinophagales bacterium | reverse complement strand
AAAAAAAAAGTATGTATTTAAAAAAACTTTTCTACACATGTGTAATCCTTTCTTGCCTAAGCAGTTGTGGCAATGAAACGAACAAGTCACTTACAAAACCTGCAACGGCAGGTACGCTTTATTATGGAGGCAAGATTCTGACGATGGAAGGCGATGCTCCAAACTATGTGGAAGCGGTCATCGTGAAAGATGGGAAAATCTTGTTCGCAGGCACTAAAGCGGAAGCCGACAAATTGAAAGAACCAGAAATGGCTACGTACAACTTGGAAGGCAACACGATGTTACCGGGTTTCGTAGATGGGCATAGCCATTTTTCGGAAATTGGGTTGCAGGCTTCTGTGGCGGATTTGCTGCCTTCTCCTGATGGCACTGTGGGTAATCTCGCAGAGCTTAAAAAGAAATTAAAAGACTATGCCGATACTTCCCAATTGGCAAGAAAACATCAAATCATTATCGGGATGAATTACGATGATGGACAATTAGCAGAAAAACGCCATCCGACTCGACACGATTTAGATTCTATTTCAAAAGATACACCTGTGATGATTATACATCAATCGGGGCATTTATGTGTCTTAAATTCCATAGCACTTAAAAACCTAAACATTGGCATCGGTGCCACAAATCCACCCGGCGGTGTCATTCAGATGGAAGCGGATAAAAAAACACCTAACGGTGTTTTGGAAGAATTAGCTTTTTTTAACATCTTGCCCATATTGTATCCTAAATTTGATGAACCAGAAACGAATGACCTTTTTAAGTTAAGCACTGAAAAGTATATCGCAAATGGTTTCACGACCATACAAGATGGCAGAACCAGCCCAACCAATTTGAAATCACTCCTTCGATTTGATTCAGCAGGATTCTTAAAGGTGGATGTCGTTTCTTATCCAGACTTGATACTGTTTGATAGTCTGCCTTTGGGTCTGGATTTGACGAAACTGGTTTCGCGCACCTATGCATCCAAGCACCGTTTTCGGGCAGGTGGCGTAAAACTCACATTGGATGGCTCGCCTCAGGGCAGAACGGCTTGGTTTTCAAAACCATATTTGCCTCTTAAAGAGAACAAAAATACTTATAAGTATAATGGCTACCCTGCTTTTAAAGAAGATTCGATTTTGAAAAGGCATTTGAAAACGGTTTTCGCAAACAAGTGGCAATTATTGGTTCACTGCAATGGAGATTCTGCAGTAGCACAATTGTTACCCTTCTTGAAACCTTATACGAAAAACATAGACCATCGAACGACGATTATTCATGGTCAATTCATCACGAAGGCACAAGTGGAGGAGTCTTCTACTCAAAATGTTTTAATTTCAGCGTTTCCATTGCACTCTTTCAATTGGGGAGATTTTCATATTGAATCCTTAGGGCTTGAGCGTGCTAAAAATCTGTCTCCAACAGGTTGGCTCGTTGACAAAAAAATGAAATTTAGTATTCATTCCGATGCGCCTGTGATATTTCCTGCTTCCATGCCTTTGCTTTCGACGGCAATCTTACGCAAAACGCGCAAGGGTATCGTACTTGGCGATAGTCATAGGCTGAAGCCTTATGTGGCGTTGCAAGCAATGACTATCTGGCCCGCCTATCAACATTTTGAAGAAAATACAAAAGGCAGTATCGCTGTGGGTAAATTAGCCGATTTTGTCATTTTAGACAGAAATCCAATCGAAGAACCCCTTGATAGTATTAAAGTAATTAGAGTGTTGCGAACCATTAAAGAGGGCGTTGCGATTTACGATAAACCGAATAAAAAATCGAAGTGATATGTGGGCAAATACAGCGCGTTCATAACAGGCTGCTGCTTCTAATAATTTGATTATCAATGATTTAAATGAATCGTTCGAAATAGGATGTTTATGATTTCATGGATTGAAAGGATGTTTTCAGTTGAATAACGCAAAGTATCACTCCAAAAATCCTTACAATCCTTAAAATCATAAGCATCTTATTTCGAACCTTTTCCAAATTAGAAGGATGTTTTCAGTTGAATAACGCAAAGTATCACTCCAAAAATCCTTGCAATCCTTAAAATCATAAGCATCTTATTTCGAACCTTTTCCAAATTAGAAGGATGTTTTCAGTTGAATAACGCAAAGTATCACTCCAAAAATCCTTACAATCCTTACAATCATAAGCATCTTATT
>JAAFJT010000198.1 GCA_013298955.1 Chitinophagales bacterium | reverse complement strand
ATTGTGAACGAATTACATCTTAACGCTACATATATATACGTTATTTTATTATAAATAAAAATTTAAATAAGTGTTTTTCTGTAGGTTGTTTCATTTTTAGGCTGCAATATTAAAAATTTGAACGAAAACAAGTGAGCTCAATATCAAAAAAAACATTGATTTTGATAACCACCCATCGAACATTGCCTTGTTCATCTATTAAAAACTCATCTTTTTTTGTCATACAAAAAGGTCATTTTCTTAGAATTCTGTAAAATATAAATTGCAGGAGTGGATTTTATCTGTCTGTCTGTCTGTTTACGCTATAAATTATTGATTATCAATAAGTTATAGCGTTTTTTCTATCTGTCTGTCTCTGTCTGTACTGTCTGTCTCTGTCTGTCTCTGTCTGTCTCTGTCTGTCTCTGTCTGTCTCATAAATCATTGATAATCAATATTTTATGAGAAAAAAACAGTTTTTTTCTATTTACTGACTATTTTATAAACTATTGATTATCAATAATTTATAGAGACAGACAGAGACAGACAGATCTTTTTCAATTTTTTTTTTAAATTTTTTTGATTGGAAATCAATAGTTTATACATAGAATATATTTTAATATTCAAAATAAAATATTGTCAATATTTAAAAAGTCAAAATTATATACTTTTCATATTTTATGAAAAATACGAAAAGTATATAATTTTGACTTTTTTAATATTGACAATATTTAATTTTGAAAAAATGAATGATTTTTTATCGCTATATGATACAAAAAACACCAAAACAGCCAGAACTATATTTCACTTTTTAGTAAAATAACAAAATAACCTTTTGCCTGCATTCCATTCAAAGTTGTATAGACTTTTTCATAACCTAACTTTTTTAATGCAATTCCGACATTTCTCAAGGAGGTTTTTTTAGTAAAATCATCTAATCGAATCATGATATCGGTTGTTGTTAAAAAAAGAGCCGTTTCATCAGTTCGTTCAGCAGGCATAAAATAACGTAACAGTAATTCTTCTTCTAAAGTGCTACGCATATGTTTTTCATTATTGATTTTTTCGGAATAATTCATTTCTTCTGCAGTTAGAATAAACTTAAAGCCATTTTTTAGCAAATGATAGGCTTGTGCCCAAACTTTATCTATATCCACTTTTTTATTGTATCCTTTTTCCCCCCCATCATCATGTAAGATGGATTTGATTCTGATAACCACCCAACGAACATTACCTTGTTCATCAATCAAAAATTCATCTTTATCTGTGGAACCCCAAAAAGTTGCCTTACGAACCATTGTAGAATTGCTTTTATCATAAATCAACCGTTCATTGACACTTTCCTTACTAAAAGTCGATTTCATTTCTTTTAATTCTCGTTCTGTTGCATTCCCAATTTCGTCTAAATTACTAATAAAATTTTTAGCAATGGATAATCGCGCATCTTTATCATCTTTATTCCCAATATTGGGATTCTCATTCAGATATTTTTTTAAAAAAGGAGGTACTAAAAAACGGATAAACTTGGATTTCCCTGTATTGGTTCCACCGAATAATACGATACATTGTTTATTGTAGTTGACATGTCCTATTGCACATGCACAATTGCGGACTAATGCCTTTTTAAACATGGTATACCACCACATTTTGTCATCCGTTTTTACAAAATTGGCTAAATTACTAATATAATCAATTCCATCCCATGTAGGTAGTGATTCAAAATAACCTACAAAAGGGTCATAATCAATCACTTGTGAACTCCCTAAGAAAGCCGTTAAGGATTGTTCAACCGATTTAAAGCCCTCATCTAAAAGTTCATCAATTAAATCATATTCGCGGAGCGTCTCCCAATTTCCCCATTTTTTGACACAATATTCAATCGTATTTGCCACAATATTGCGCCGAAATTGATAGTGATACAGCAAAAAAGTTTTAATTTGAGCATTATTCGATTTACTTTTTTGGGTTGCCCGCCGCATCTGCCGATATTCCTCAATCGTCTTATTTGGATTTTGTTCTGTTTCGGGCAGATTCTCGCTTATCGGTAGAAGTCGTTCTTTGTTTTTTGTTTCATTGGGGGCAAAATGGACTTCTTTATCGGCTAAAAAGTTTTTTTGTTGCTCCTCTGTAAATTGTGTTTTCGCAATTTTATAGGCGGAACGAATCGTTACCAAAATTTCT
>JAAFJT010000197.1 GCA_013298955.1 Chitinophagales bacterium | reverse complement strand
CTAAAACAATTTCTTTGTTTTTAAAGATTTTATCCAATACAATTTCGATTTCAAACTTTTGAATAGGCTGATTTGGGTCTTTGGCAATGCCTTTGGTTGAAAAATTAGCTTGATTATTCAAATAACCCTCTTTGGAGGCAATAAACGTATAATCGGATTGCTGGTCTAATTCCAAACTAAAAAAGCCTTCCTCATTGGCAACGATTTCTCGTTTTTTACCACCCATTTCAATTATAATCTTGCTATTTGCCAATGGTTTCCGTCCTAAAACAGCCGCATTTGGATTATCCGCCATTGCGTAAATTTTTTCTAATACAAAACCGTCTAAAACCAATTTATATTCTACAGGTTTCGGCTTGACTTTGACAGTTGTATCAATCGGTGGTTTGGGTGGAATCGGACGCGTCTTAGGCGTGCGTCGTTCAAAACGATAAATATCATCATTGCCTTTCCCGCCCAATCGATTGCTCGTGTAAAAACCTTGTTGGAAAACGCCTGTTGGTTTTTCGATACTCGGTTCGACGACATAGCCAAAATCATCGGAACCCGAATTAATTGGCGGCAATAAATTTTGAATCGGCATCCAATTTCCATCTTTACTCGGATAGGTTTTGAAAATATCCAAACCGCCCATGCCCGCATGCACATCACTCGAAAAATACAACGTATCGCCGTCCAACGTCGGATAGACTTCATTTCCAGTCGTATTAATGCTGCGCGGCAAAATTTTCGGTTCTTCAAACCCACTTGGCGTGCGTTGACAACGATAAATATCATAACCGCCCCAACCTTCTGGGTCATTGGCACTAAAAAACAAGGTTTTTCCGTCTTTTGAAATCGCAGGATGCCCATAATTGACCTTATCTTTGGTCAAAGGCAACACATCGGGCGTTGACCAACCCGAATTAGTGCGTTTGGAAACATATAATTTACAATACGAAATATCGCCCTTATCCCCGCCGCAACGCGTAAAATACATTTCAGAAAAATCACTTGTGAAACAAGCTGTTCCTTCATTGAAGGCGGTATTAATCGACGCGTCAAAGGGCGTAACTTGATTGTTTTTAACCAAAAATAAATCCGCATATCGCTTGCCCGTCCAAGCATAAGCCTGTACGCCTGTTGCCGTATTGCGGTCTGATGTGATGATTAAGCTGCCATTTTCAAACAATGTTGGGGCATAATCTGCATCTGCGGTATTAAATTTCGCCATTTCTGTTTTAAAACCAGCATAAAGCGTATCCGCCTGCCATTGCGCCGCTTGGGTACAGATGGCAATTTCTTTGCGATACTCATGCGAAGAACCAATCTCAATGCCTAAATTTTTAAACGCTTCGGCAGCTTCTTTATACTGTTCCGCCCGTTTGAGACCGAATGCATACTCTCGAAGCGCGTCTGGTCCCGCGCCATTATCATAAGCCGTTTTAAACCATTGAGTTGCTTCTGCTTCTTTGCGAATTTGCGCATAGGATTGAGCCAAAAGCAAGGCTTTTTTGCCTTTTTCAGTGCGCAAACTCGACGAAACATACTCTTTTTGCAAAAATTTGACCGCAACAGCGTATTGTTTGCGTTCAAAAGCCATTTTGCCATCTGTAATTTTTTGCGTATAAGTACAAGCAGATGCCAAAAATAAGCCATAAAAAATGATTTGAACCGCGATATTTTTCATAGTTTCTAATTTTGGGAGCAAGATAATTGATTTTTTGCGCAAATTTAGGAGTCCGCAATTTTTACTTTTGGAATATACGATACAATTGGAACACGGATGACGCGGATTTTGCGGATTTTCACGGATTTTCACGGATTTTTTTGTTTTAGCGGATTTTGCAGATTTTCACGGATTTTTTTGTTTTAATAAAATTGAAATTTTGTATCGAAATGAAAAAATCTGTGAAAATCCGCAAAATCCGCGTCATCCGCGTTCCAATTGTATCGCACGTTCCAAAAACAGATTTTTTTGTTTTAATAAAATTAAAATTTTGTATCGAAATGAAAAAATCTGTGAAAATCCGCAAAATCCGCGTCATCCGCGTTCCAATTGTATCGCACGTTCCAAAAACAGATTTTTTTGTTTTAATAAAATTAAAATTTTGTATCGAAATGAAAAAATCTGTGAAAATCCGCAAAATCCGCGTCATCCGCGTTCCAATTGTATCGCACGTTCCAAAAACAGATTTTTTTGTTTTAATAAAATTAAAATTTTGTATCGAA
>JAAFJT010000196.1 GCA_013298955.1 Chitinophagales bacterium | reverse complement strand
TCATCAACATAAAACAGCCTGTCCCATACGTATTTTTTGCCATACCATCTGCAAAACATGCCTGTCCGAACAACGCCGCTTGTTGATCGCCCGCCATGCCCGCAATCGGAAGCCCCGAAACGACAGGTAAAATAGCATGTCCCAAAACCTCCGAAGAATTGTGTACGGAAGGCAACATTTTTTTCGGAATGGCTAACGCTTTCAACAATTCATCATCCCATTGCAAGGTATGAATGTTATAAATCATTGTCCTTGAAGCATTTGTGTAATCCGTAGCATGTACTTTTCCGCCTGTCAGATTCCAAAGAATCCAAGTGTCCATCGTTCCAAATAGCAAATCGCCTTTTTCGGCGGCGGTTTTCGCGCCTTCAACATGGTCTAAAATCCACTTGATTTTCGTTCCCGAAAAATAGGCATCAACGACCAAACCCGTTTTCGCCCGGACGGCGGACTCGTATCCATCCGCTTTGAGTTGGTCACAAATGCCCATCGTCTGCCGAGACTGCCAAACAATGGCGTTGTAAATGGGTTTTCCTGTATTTTTATCCCAAACGACCGTCGTTTCACGTTGATTCGTGATGCCAATCGACGCAATTGCGTCTATCGACTGACCCTGCATCACTTCTTGCAAAACCGTTTGAACCGATTCCCAAATTTCAGTGGCGTTATGTTCGACCCAACCCGGATGCGGGAAAATTTGTGTAAATTCTCGTTGTGCGACCGCGTGAATATTGCCTTGATGGTCAAATAAAATCGCTCGGGAACTCGTCGTTCCTTGGTCTATGGATAAAACGTATTTTTTCATTTTATATAAATGGATATTTTGTAGAATAAAATTGAGCGTTAAATATAAAACTATTTTAAGATTCAAAATTGCTTTTCATATAAAATCACTTCTACTTGCCCCTTTTTCAACGTTTTTAAAGGTTTCCAATGAGGAGATTGTTTTAAAAGCCGAATTTCTGTTTCTGAAAAATCATTGAAAATATTGGAATAAAAAATATATGGATTCGTATCCAAATTTTTACTGGTAAAAGCACTATCCGCCGAAACGGGTTTCAAATCAATGAACCGAAAGGCTTGCACATTTGGAAAACCGGAGCCTACTTTTTTAATATCAATGTGTTGATTGTCAAGGTATTGTAATATTTCTTGGCGCATCGAGTAATAGGGCAAATGTGCCAAAGTTGCATCCCAGCCTGTTGCAATCGGTTGTGGATACACCCAAAAATGTCCTGTTATTAAGCTCAACATTAAAATTGCATAACACTTTTTTTGAAACTGTTCTTGATTAAAAATCATTTGAATCACCACCATATTCAAAATCAAATAAATCGGTAAAAAATAACGATGTGCTGATAAATTATTGTAAATCAAGGCAGTAGGTGTTAAAACAAAAATAGATAAAATCAATAATAAAAATAAATGCTGTTGAATCGGCGAAACGCTTTGCGTTTTCTTTTTTCGATTTAAATAGAACAATCCCCAAATTAAAACCCAACAACTCAAATGTCCAAAATCTACTAATCGCCATGAAATCACCACCATATTTTTAAAAAAACCAAATAAAGTTACTTTTTCAAACGATTCTGCCCATGAAGAACCCGCAAAATAGCCAATCCAACCTTTGGCAAGGTAATGTCCGCCCAAAAAGAAGATGCCAAACAAACCACTTACGCTGTAAGGGATTATTTTTTTTAAAATAATGGGTATCGAATAGGCTTGTTGTCGCAACACATCAAATAAAAAAAGCAAGCATACGCACATCATGCCGCGCATACTCGTCATGGCTAAACCAAGCGTTCCAATAATTAACCATTTATAATCACTTCTAAACAACGCATTTAAACTTGTCAAAAAACAAAATACCAATACCACATCAGGCGAAACCAAACTGCTTTGCGCCAATAAAACAGGATTCACCACTGCCAAAGGCAACAACGCATTCCGAAATTCCATAGGTAACAAGACCGCCCCCAATCGATATAATTGATACGTGATGCCCCCCAAAAAAGGCAACATTGCCCAATGACTTGCGACCAATGATTTGCCTAAAACCTTCCAAATCAATGCAATATAGATTCCAAAAATCGGCGGATGTCCGCTATCCATGACATCGGGCAACCAAAATTGTTGGAAATGATGTTCAAAATAAAAATCAGCATGCCAACCTGCTAATTGAACCGTATCCCAAAAAAAAGCATTTTTACAAACGATA
>JAAFJT010000195.1 GCA_013298955.1 Chitinophagales bacterium | reverse complement strand
AATCGGAGTAAGGATGTTTGTACTTCGTTTAATGGAAATGCGATATTTATTGTTACTATTTTAGGCAAAAATAAGGAATTTTTAAAAATTGTCCAATTTTTTTACGTTTTTCTTCAAAGTTGCACTTTTAGTTGCAAAGATAACGCTTTTCGTTGTAAAAATAGTTTTCTTTTTAACTTAAAATGTTAAATATTTTTTAACATAATTTATTTATTTTTTAATTTAAACGACGGTTTAAAAATGGATAATTTGTTGACAATGCTATTTTTTAATTACTTTTGTTCCAAAATATCCAAAATCAAAAAACAATCATGCTATGCAACTTTTAATCAATCCTACAAACTCAAATTCAATATTTAATTTAATAAAGGCTATCCAAAATCCAATATTTTGTTTCAAGAGGGACAACAGTGACTTGTAAGAAAATTATGGTTCATCCGCCTTTTGGGTGGAAACACATAGAAACAGAGGACACATAAAGTTGAAACAAATAGGAATAAAAAACACAAAATGTTGATTTGTAATGATTTATCCATTTAAAAGTTCTGTTTCTATGCGTTTCTAAATCTATGTTTCTAGGTGTTTCCACTAAAAAAGCGGATGAGCGAAAAATTATTTTCTGTTTTGAATCAAATCGTTCACCGACTATGACTAAAAGTCTATATTTGCATCAAGTGAGCCGATAAATTAATCTTATCGGCTCAAAATAACCTTATTTTTGAGCCGATAAATAAAAAAAATGTACAACTGGCAACAAACAGATTGGAGACATTTCAGATATGACGCAGAAAAATATACCTCTTATCTTTTAGAATTTATAGAATTAGTAGGGGAAAGCGTGGGTTATCAGAATAGTTTATCGGAGGCGGGACAAGCAGAAACCATTGTTACGTTGTTGGTCAAGGAGGCATTAAAAACGTCGGCAATCGAAGGCGAAATGATAAGTCGTGCCGATGTCATCTCATCCATCCGCAAAAACTTGGGTTATCCGACACCGACTCTGAACATTAAAGATAAACGTTCCGAAGGTATTGCGCTGTTATTGGTGCAATGCAGAGCCACGTATCAAGAAGATTTATCTGAAAAAATGTTATTTCAATGGCATCAATGGTTGATGCGCGGCAATTATTCGGTGAATGTCGGGGTATGGCGCACTCATCTCGAACCCATGCAAGTCATTTCTGGTACGGTCGGTAAAGAAAAAATACATTTTGAAGCACCTCCTTCTTCAAAAGTCCCAGCAGAAATGGAATTATTCATTCGTTGGTTCAACGACTCGAAACCCGATGGTCCAAAACCCATTCTCAATCCGCTGATTCGGGCTGCGATTGCACATCTGTATTTTGAAACCATTCATCCATTTGAAGATGGCAATGGACGTATCGGACGCATCATCGCTGAAAAAGCATTAGCCCAAAACTTAAAACGACCGATTTTAATGAGTCTCTCCACCGCAATTGAGGCGAATAAACGGCAATATTACCAAGCGTTGCAGCAGGCTCAACGTTCTAATGATTTGAATCTTTGGATAACGTATTTTAGTCAAACGATTGTCGCGGCGCAACGGAATTTTATTAAAACCATTTCATTTTTGTTGAAAAAAGCGGCTTTTTTCGACTCGCACAGAGCGCGACTTTCGACGAGTCAACTCAAAGTGTTGGGACGAATGTTGGAAGAAGACGGTGAATTTGTGGGCGGAATGAATGCAAAAAAATACGGTTCCATCGCGCAAGTGTCGAAAGCGACGGCAACAAGACATCTCCAAGATTTGGTGGACAAAAATATTTTAATCGTTCATGGGAACGCTCGGAATACCAATTATCAAGTGAATCTTTGACAAAAATTTTTACCTTTGCAATCCAAATGTAGTGGAATGGGAGAACGGATTTTTCTTGTCATTCCGTAGGAAACTAAGATTCCTACGGAATGACAAGAAAAATCCGTTCTCCCATTGTATCGCAATTCATCATTACAAAAAACAATCATGCTATGCAACTTTTAATCAATCCTACAAACTCAAATTTAGTTTTAAATTTAGATATGTCCTTAACGCTCATTCATCAGTATTACAACGAAAAGTTTAAACTGAAAAACGTTGCCAAACAAGATTCGGAAAGTGTCTTGCGACGGGCGTTTGCGCGACTCTTAGAAGGCTTTGCGCAGAAGAAAAATTTGTTGCTCATCGAAGAATTTGCTCATAAAACCGCCTCAAATACAACAA
>JAAFJT010000193.1 GCA_013298955.1 Chitinophagales bacterium | reverse complement strand
AAACCGTCGTTTCTATCTCTCGTGATTCATACTTTAGTCTCATGGTGCAAAAATAGGTCTTTTTTCTGTTTTCACCAAATATCATTCTGTGGGTAGTGGATAGGGTTGCAACCTCGCCGACCTTTTGGGTCGGTTCTTTCATTTGAACTCCTTACAATCCAAAAAAATCCACGTTTAAAAATTCACTATTTCTATTTGATTTTTACTATTAAATCTTGTAATTTTGTGTTTCACATTTAATTTAAAATGAATCCAATGCAAGTAGCGTCAACCCTTGATACCATTCAGCGAAAAGCACCGACAACGCATCCTATAACTTTGGAGAATTATCTTAAACGGGAAGCATTGTCGCTCCATAAAAATGAATATTATAACGGACAAATCGTAAAAATGCCAGGTGCCAAAGCCAAACATAACCAAATCACTATGCAAATAGGAGCCGCCTTAATAACGGCTACGGAAAATCTCGAATTGATTTATCTGGTTTATAATAGTGATATGAAAGTTTACATTCCTGCTTACAATCAAGCCGTGTATCCTGATGCAGTGGTGGTTTGCGAAACGCCTTTGTATTGGAACAATCAAGAAGATATTATTTTAAATCCTGTTTTGATTGTTGAAGTGTTGTCAAAAAGGACGAAATCTTATGATAGAGGTGATAAATTTTTAAAATATAAAACGATTCCTTCTTTTAAAGAATATGTTTTGGTGAGTCAAGATAGCTGTTCAATTGAAACTTGGCATCGAGAAGCTCCTGGATTATGGCGCGAAACGATTATTGAAGGTAGGGATGCCATCGTGCATTTGGCATCCTTGGGTTGTGATATTGCTTTAAACAAAGTGTATCGAAATGTTTCTTTTTGAATTAAGTTAATTTTAAATAATCGATAACAACGTTTGGAGGGTTTCAAACCCTCCAAACGTTATACTCCATTGGAAATCAATCTTTTATCTTGTTTGGTTTTTCGTCGATTATTGTACCTAAACCATTTAAGTATGAGACGAATGAGTGTTAAGAATTAAGGATATATGCGTCTCTAAATTCTTAACATTCATTCCTGATTCAAATCATCAACGTTTCCAAAACAAATTGACTCGATTTTTTGCATTTTCCCGAATATTCATGTAAAACATATTGTAATCGCCCATATGATAATTGTGTGTCCGAATCAATGAACTGCCTGTAAACGAAGGTTTTTTAATCCATAAAATGCCATCATGGACTTGCGCATCCACCATATTCGTTTGCAATTTGCTGAATTTCAAAAAAACAGAACCTTGATTTAAGGTTGCGGGCGCGTAAACCGTATCCATTTTCCAAGTTAACGGGTTTGTAACCACTATATCATTATCTTTTTTGTGAACCGCAGGATAAAAACCGCGTTCAAAAGTGCGCCAACTGCAAAAACAACTTGTTTGTTCAGGCGTTTCGCAAGGCAGAATCGTTTTAAAGGCGCGTTTTGAAACAGGTAAACCGACAATATACGCTGCAACCAACCGCCTTTGCAACGGTTTTTCATCAAAATAATCGCGCAAAAGTCGTTCTGCATGTTTCGTTCCTTGACTATGCGATGCAATTATAATCGGACGACTCTTATTATAATGATTTAAAAAATACTCAAAAGCCGCTTTGATATCCGAATAGGCAATCTCAAAAGCGCGGTTTGCGGAAGCCGTATCGGTCGTCCAAAATGCCTCAATGTGCGCCTGCCGATAACGCGGTGCATAGACTTTACCCACCCCATTGAAAATAGAGGCTTGATTTAAAATCGTCCCTTTATCCGTTTTGTTATTAAGTGCGTTATCCCGAAGGTCGCCATTCCAATGAATATTTCCTTTTCCGTATGTGTAAGTCGTTGGATGTAAGAAAAATACATCAACATCTGCGCTCGCTTGCTGGTCTTTCAAAAGCGTTGCATCGGGCACACGGTCGGCATTATCTTTTTTATCGGGCAGCGCAGCCCAAGCATCTGCCTGAGCGTAATTGGGTGCAGGCGCGACAGGCTCTTGGTCGAAACGAAGTTGCGGGCTTTTACTGCGCGGAGTTGCGCAACTCGCTAAACTTAAAATCACGATTGAAACAGATGTGATAGATACTTGCATTGCGTTAAATTATTGCTAAATGATTGGAAAACAAAAAAAAGAACGTTGTGTTTTTAACTTTTCAAGTAAATTGCATCAAATTTTCTAAACAAAGTACAAGCCGTCCTTTATTTTTTCAATTTT
>JAAFJT010000194.1 GCA_013298955.1 Chitinophagales bacterium | reverse complement strand
GCAAACTGGGTGAGATTTGCGGAATTAGCGGCTACGGGTTTTGGTAATATGATAGGGCATGTTTCAACGCCTTATTTAGCCAAAGCAGGTTTGTTAAAAACTGTCGGTTTGTCAGGTACGGAAGAAGACGCAGATATAAATGCCGATACTATCATTGATGCGCATTTTAAAGGATACACGAAAAAACAAATTTTGCCCGTACTTAATGCCTTTTTATCAAACCCTGAAATAGGCTCAACTATTAAGGAGGCTATTATAGAAGTTGTAAAAGGTAATTTAAATCAAAAAAATAAAATTGGTTTTCAATGAAGTTATGGATTACCGAAAATGAAGTAAATCATCTATTAGAATGTAAAAAAATAACAATTCATAATGAAGGTAGCGCACCGTGTGTGATTGATGGTGAGTTAACGCTCAATCCGGGTGATAAATTCAAGGAAACAATTGATGGAGCTGTCATGAAAAAAAGATTATGTATTGTTTTTGTAGGAAATGGAGTGAAAAAAGTTTTAATAACCTATAAACAGAAGTCATAAAATGCCTAATGAAGTCGAACGGCGTAGATTTAATTTTAAACAAGTACCTGATTTATTAAATCCTGTTTCTAATAGTGACTCATTTGTTGCAATTTCTACAATTTGTAAAAAAGCTACTCAAGAAATACTCAACGCTAATTTAGTTGTTTTGGAGTGTCAAGTACGCCCCAATAAATACATTGCTGCAATTGTATTTTTTATTAGTGGACAACTTTTTACGCCTGCAACTTGTGTCTTATTGCCTGACGCAAACGGAAAGTGTCAAATCAAGGTTACGAACTTTGAACAGAACAGTATTGTAGGGGCGGATTTAGAAGTAATATTATTATGGAAAAATGGTAGTAATCCCCAAAATATAGCTACTTTATTTATTGAATTGTCACCTACTAATTCAAACGATGCCTGATAGTGTGCCACAGATTCCCCATGAAGTTAAACTTTCGACTAAACAGATAGTCGGGTTACAGGAGTATGTAAATAATGTAAATCAACTGATGGATGATGTGGCGAAATTAAAAGGAATTATTGAAATGCTTGTTAGTACGCGGAATTTAGGTTCTGAATCTGCCGTTGTCATTAATGGTATTGCGAATTTTACTAAATTGAAAATGGGTATGCGCTATTGGATTAGTGGCGACGGTCTCATTCAAGAAAATGATATTATCATCAAACAGGTTAATAATTTACTTTTTTTTGATGCTGATACTATTTTTCAAAAAATTACAGTACATTTTTATTAAACTAAATAAATTGAGTAATGGGTGTTAAACATAATCAACATCATGTGCGTAATATCCTTCCGTGGGTGTTACAAGCAAAGTTAGGTTTTGCGGTGTCTGTCAAGGGGCAAGAAAAAACCGCGTTTGTGGATGCAGAAGCCGCACTATCGGAAGATATTAATTTCGTAGAAAATGCGGATGATACGGTAGATATCAAGTTGTTGAAGCCTGTTTTAAAGGTGCCATCAATGAAGCGATTCACCAAATTAGAAGATGCGCAAGTTAATTATTTAACGAAAGCGCTTTATTTGGAGTTCGAAGCCAAGCAAGATGCCATCACAAAACAACTTTTGGAAGTCCTTGATTCTAAAGATTTAGACGAGGAGAAATTTCTTGTGGCTTTATTGAAACTTGCGACCAAAGCCGAAACGTTGATTTTGACAAATGATTTGGCAGAGGCAAACAAGCAAATTGCAACCTTGATAGAGCAGACTATAGCAATGCGCGAAGTTTTGGCACTTGCTGTAATTGCTGTAATTAATTTCAAATCAAAACCAGTGCGCCGTTTAGACCCAATGGACGGGTCTTTGGGTGGGTATTTTGCAGAATTTGCAGTACCTGCGGGGCTTGAAGTGCATTGTGTCGTTATTAACGATAATGGTTTGCTTGTACCATTTGACGCATACACCTATGTGGAAAGTGGCGGAATTTGCACTATTAGTTTTGAGGACGACGTTTTAAATGATGTGTCGAATTTGCACAAGACAATATCGTTTAGAAAAAAAAAAATGAATTAGGCTTTGTCAAAATACCTATTCCTGTTGAAACGGGAGGTACACCGATAGATGTACCGCCCGTTTTACCAATTGATGAAGATTTACACCCAATTGACCCGCTACCAATTGATGATGTAAAATATCCAATTGACCCGCTACCAATTGATGAAGATTTACACCCAATTGACCCGCTAC
>JAAFJT010000192.1 GCA_013298955.1 Chitinophagales bacterium | reverse complement strand
ATTTTGAAAAACAGGGCAGTTTGCGGGTCAAAACAGCCGCAGCGATTGCAAAAGGGAAGTTTAATCGATATACGTTGCCGCAACAAGAGGGCAATCAAGGTCCGTATCGATTGGCTGGAACCGCAGGGACGGCGTTTTTAATTGTGCTTTCGGGGACGGAAAAGGTGTATTTTGATGGACTTTTATTGCAACGCGGTGATGATGCGGATTATGTGATGGATTATAATCGGGGCGAAATTCAGTTTACCGCTAAAAAATTAGTGACCAAAGATAGTAGAATTATCGTCGAATATGAGTTTGCAGACCAAAATTATTTGCGCACGATGTATGGTTTTGAAGCTGAATATAAAAACAAAAAGTTTCAATTAAGGTGGAATTTTTTTAGTGAGCAAGATAGTAAAAATGCTTCAGGAACGCAAAATCTGGACTCATTGGAGAAGCGAACCTTGCGTTTGGCAGGGGATAATCCTGAAAATGCAGCCGTTGCAGGTTGGAAACGCGCAGAAGATGGTTTTAACCGAGATAGAATTATGTATAAATTGGTAGATACAATGATTCAAAATCGACGCTATTCAAACATTTTGGTTTATACGACTCAACCAGATTCCGCACTTTATCTTGCCACTTTTACGCCTGTCGGTCAAGGCAGAGGCAATTATATACAAGCCCCGTCCGCAGCGAATGGACGCGTTTATCGCTGGGTCGCGCCGCAATCGGATGGCACTCGGACAGGCGATTTTGAACCGATTAAACCTTTGATTGCACCGATTCAGCAACGATTGATGACTTTGGGAAGTGATTATCAAATCCATAAAAATCTTAAAGTATTTGGAGAATTGGCTTTGAGTCATCAAGATAAAAACCTGTTTTCGGAGTTTGGGGATTCGCTCAATGTCGGTTTGGCTGCCTTTTTAGGGGCGCAAAGCGAATTTTTATTTGGAAAAAAGGAAAAAAAAGATTGGAATTTGCAATCTGAAATCAAATATGAACGCACTACTGCCCCATTTAAACCATTGAATCCTTATCGCGCTGCCGAATTTACACGGGATTGGAATATTGGAATGACGCTTTCCGTGCCTCATGCGGAACAAATTGCAACGGCTCATTTTCGATTGAAACAGCAGGATTATTTTGCTGCGGAATACCTGTTTTCCAATTATCAACGCGGTTTGGACTATGGCGGCATGAAACATTTTGGTAATACGAATTTTCATTATCGCGGTTTTAATATAAAATTATCGGATAGTCGTTTGAAGACGCAAAGTAGTTTTGAAAATACGCTTTTTGAACGCCCACAAGCCGATTTTTCTAAGACATTCAAATTTAATAATAAAAATTTTGAATTTATAAATAATTTCAAAATAGGCTTTTACATCGAACAAGAAAACAATCAACGCAAACATACTTCGCAAGATACTTTACTGAACAGTAGTTTTAATTATAATTTAAAAAAATATTATGTGGAATTGCCACCCACTAAAAATGGGGCAACCTTCATTGCCAACTTTACAGAACGCAACGATTATCTGCCCAATAAAATGGGTTTTACGCCCCTTTCACAAGTCAAAGAATTGAATTTGAATGCGAATTTGATTCCCAAAAAAGGAAATCAATTGAATTGGATACTCACGTATCGAAATTTAAAAGTGCTGGATTCGGTTCGTACCAATTTAAAATCGCAAGAAACGTACTTAGGACGATTGGATTATCATTTTAATTGGTTTAAAAAATCGGTTTCGGGGAATACTTTTTATGAAATTGGTTCGGGACAAGAGCAAAAAACGGAATATCAATACATTAAAGTTCGTCCTGGCGAAGGTCAATATATTTGGAAAAACCGTAATAATGATACGATTCCACAATTAGATGAATTTGAAATATCGCCCTTTCCTGACCAAGCGGATTATGTTCGTGTAACGTTGTTGACAGGCAATTTTATTCGCACGAATAATGTGCAATTCAATCAAAGTTTCAGATTAGAACCACGTTTTTGGTGGTCTGATACAGTCGTTTTGAAGGGAAATTCTCAAAAAATCCGCAATGTGTTAAGTCGTTTTTCAAGTCTGCATGCTTTTCAAATCAATCGGCGTGTGCGAGCAACGGATACAGAAGCCTCTCAATGGAATCCGTTTGAATTGGAAATTCCTGATATTTCATTGGTCGCATTGAGTCAAAATATTCGGAATACGTTGATTTTCAATCGCGGTCATCCTGTCATGGATGTCGAAATGGGGCAACTGAATACTCGAAACCGCATTGTATTGGCAACAGGCTTTGAAGAACGCGGC
>JAAFJT010000191.1 GCA_013298955.1 Chitinophagales bacterium | reverse complement strand
ATATTAAAAAATTCGCGCTCAGAAATTACGTGTCGGGAACAGACACCCAAATTCGTAACGAACTGCCTACATTAGTCGGAGTGTTGACTTACGAAGCCGCTATCCCTTTAGGGTAGCGGTAGTTCACAACATGAGTAGTCGCGCCGTAATAAGCTATCAAAAAGAACCTCGCCAACGTTAATATATACTTTGCGTCGGGTGGTTTTGCGATACAATTGGAACACGGATAACGCGGATGGGGCGAATTTTCACAGATTTTTTCATGAATTGGGCACTGAATTTCAAAAAAAATCCGTGCGAATCCGCCCAATCCGCGTCATCCGCGTTCCAATAGTACCCAAAACCTCGCCGACGTTAATATATTGATTATCAACTATTTACATTATGATAGCTTATTTCGTTACGACTACTAAGTTAACGTGGTTCGTCAGGCGACATGTGGTGCTGCTTTTTGCGCCTGCTGGTCCCAATATCGAACAAACCGACTTTCAAACCTGCCTGTATATTGAACCCATTCAAGCTATTTTCTGGCACTTTTGTACCCAATGTCTGCGCAAATGCCAAACGGTAATTCGCACCAACGGTTAATTTTGCAAAGCGTAACAAATTGGCTTCCAATGCAATACCCGGAATTACAACGCCATATTGATTGCGATTGGCAGTATTGTTATTACCCCCAAAATCGCCCTTGCGTCCTCCTCTTCCATTTGTCAACGAATCGGCTGAAACCGTTCCCATCCCAAGCGTCAAAGGAAAACTAATGTGAATCGGTGCGTTTGGATTCACCGTATATTCCAATTTCACGCCGCCATACGCCGCATTCATGTACCAAGGTTTCACACTTGCGGGCGAAAAACTGCGGTTCGTACTTTGCGCACCCGTCACCCCAATACCCCACTTTTTGTTGAATAACAACATGAAGGAACTACCTCCAAACGTCGTCATCTCGCCGTTCAATTGCCCATAACCCGCTTCAGGTTGCACATATAAGCCTATCGAAGTCGGTTTGGCGAACAAATATCGCGTTTGTGTAGAATCGGGTTGCGCATTTTGAGCGTTTAGGGTGTTCAATGACAGCCCTACGAAGGTAGCGATTGCAAAAAGATTTTTCATAGAAAAAATTTTATTTTGATTATACCCTACTACACGCGGCAAAAAGAGAGTGGTTGCGTGTTAATGTTTTTTTAACTTTTCGTTTAAAAAAATAATTTTTTACGAAAAATTCGGAAAAACAAATTACATTTACGACATAATCCACTTTATTGATTTAGTTGACCAACCCCATTTAGCATGGCAGAAAAAAATTTACAAACGATTCTATTTGAGCGTATTGAAACGAAAGTCGGTTCACACAAGAATATGGCGAAGGAAATTGCTGCCATTTTGGACATTAGTTCTAATGTAATTTACGACCGACTCAATGGCAAAAAAAGTTTGAGCATTGAGGAATTGTATAAATTGGCAAAATATTATCGTTTTTCGTTAGATGATTTGATTCATGCCGATGCCACAGGCTTTCGATTGCCGTCGCAATTGTGGCAACCGCGCCATTTTGAGGAGTTTTTATCCATTATTTTGGACGATGTGAGTCGCATTCATAAGCTATTGCCCGATTGCAAGATTTATTATGCGGCATCTGATTTCACTTTTTTCTACTATTTGTTTGCGGATAATTTGATTTTATTCAAATTGTACATTTGGGGTAGGACGGTTTGGGACATTCCAAAATATCAACAAGAACGTTGTAATCTCCAAAGTTTGCGGCAACCTCTTGTTTTACAATTAGTTGAGAAGTTGAAAACCTTGTACTATGATTTGCCGACTGTTGAATTTTGGCATCCAAATATGATTGATACGACCTTGAGTCAGATTCGATATTGCTTGTTGTGCAATCTCTTTGCGCAACCGAATGATGCTTTACTTTTAATAAAAAATATTAATACGTTAATTGATGAATTAGAGAAGATTGCACGTACGGAGCGCAAAAGTTCAAAGGCGGAAACCAAAGCCTTTTTCAATGAAATGATGCAAAATCCAACCATTATTTTAGTGGATAGTCCGAAAGTAAAATCGGTTTATTCCATCTATGATTCGCCCAATTTTATGATTAGTTACGCGCAAAATACGATTAAAACGACTGAGTTTTATTTGCAACGCATTGAAAGACATTCCCTTCGATTGAGTGAGGAGCAACATCGCAATCGCTTTTTTGAAGCCATGCGCCATAAAGTCGATGAGGCAGAACATGAGTTTATTGACCTTGTAAATCGGGCGAATGTAGGCAAAAAAAGATAG